>NZ_JAMYUY010000023.1:0-81188 GCF_040323385.1 Mesorhizobium sp. M0045 | reverse complement strand
CTCGTATGCCGGCTATGAAGGCGAAGTGATGCGTGGCGCCTTCGCCGGGGTACCGCTTGGCCAACTCGAAGCGGCCCGCGCTTTCGGCATGAGCCGTTGGAAAATCTTCAGGCGCATATGGCTCCCGCAGGCGATCAGCCGGGCACTGCCGACGCTGGCGGGTGAAACTGTTCTCCAGCTGAAAGCGACACCGCTGGTGGCAACGATAACTATGGTCGACATCTACGCCGTAGCCTCGCGGGTGCGCCAGGATCTATTCATCACCTACGAACCCTTGCTGCTTCTGGCGTTGGTCTATATGTCCATCACCGGTATCCTGGTGTTCGGTTTCCGCAGGCTCGAGGCGCGGATCCCGAGCAAGCTGGGCTAAAGCTGTTAAAGTCGCGAATTCAGGGCAGCTGCCATGCAACTCAGTCTCGACCAGGCGACAGGGCTGTGCCGGATGGCCGCACTTGGCGCCGGCGCCAACGAAGAGGCGGCGCAGTCGCTGGCTGCCTCGATCGTCGCGGCCGAGGCTGAAGGACTGTCGACCGTCGGACTGTCGCACTTCATCGATTATCTCGAAGCACTGGAAGCCGGCCGTATTGACGGCAACGCCGATCCGGTGATCACCAGGCCGGCGCTCGCGGTCTATCTTTCCGATGCGCGCGGCGGCTTAGCGCATACCGGTTTCGACCGCACGATCGATGACCTCGCCAAGGCGGCGCGGCTGTTCGGCGTCGCCATCTTTTCGCAGAAGAATGCTTATACCTGCGGCGCGCTCGGCTATTTCACCGGACGGCTGGCCGCGCAGGGATTGGTATCGTTCGCCGCCACCAACGGCCCGGCCGTGCTTGCCGGCTCAGGCTCGATCAAACCGGTCTACTGCACCAACCCGATGTCCTTTGCCGCACCCACCATGGACGGGGCGCCGCTGGTCATCGACCAGTCGTCGAGCGCCACCGCCTTCGTCAACATCCGCAAGGCGGCCGAGGACGGCAAGAAGATCCCCGAAGGCTGGGCACTGGATGCCAGCGGCAATCCGACCACGGACCCGGCAGCCGCCATGAAGGGCGCCATGCTTGCCTTCGGCGGCCAGCGCGGCGCCAACATCGCGCTGATGGTCGAGGTGCTGGCTGCGGGCCTGTCGGGCGCCAACTGGTCGCTCGATGCGCCATGGTTCGACGGCGGGCCGGACAGTCCGGGAACCGGCCTGTTCGTGCTTGCCGTCGAGCCCAAGCTGCTCGATCCGGATTTCGAAAAACGGATGAAGGACCAGCTCGACAGGTTGCGGCGGCGCTATGGCGTGCATGTGCCGGGGCGTGCCCGGGCCGAGGCCGCGGAGAAGGCGGCGGCGCGCGGCATAAGCGCGCCGAAAGCCGTGGTGCAGCGCATTTCCGAATTCGCCGCCCGCTATTCGTCCTGAGGAAATTCGTTTGTCGGATGAGCGGCTGAGGAGGCCGGCCGATCCGGCAGCGCGAGCCTACTTCCCGCAATGATGATCGTTGATGACGTTCACCGCGTTCGCGTCGGGTCCTACCCTGTTGTAGGAGCAGGGTTCGGCGGCCGTCGTGAACAGGTGATTGTCATAGTAGCGCGGGCCACCGAACAGAATGTCGATGATGTCGCCGTTGGCGGGAACGTAGCGTTCGGGTTGCGCTTGGTGGTGATGCCGGTTTGCCGCGAATGCCGGGGCACCAATGCTGCAGCCTGTTGCGAAAGCCAGAGCGAAGATCGCAACGCGTTTTGTCGTCATCGGCAATATCCTCCATTCGGAACCAAACCATACATCTAAAATCGCCGACCGAACAAAGGTTCCTGTTCCTAATGGAGTTGCCGTAAAGCCGGGCCTCGGCGGCGTTTCTGCCATTTCGAACGGATCCGGAAAATCATGCTTCAACAGTGCCGGGCGACCTATGGTCGCCCTTTGCCTTTGGCGCGAAACCGACTATGAAACGGCTTCAATCAAGCCATCTGGATAGCCCGCCGGAGCCAGCCATGACCGAAATCCTTCAGACCCCAAAGCTCGTCGTCGTTTTCGGCGGCTCCGGCTTTGTCGGTCGTCATGTCGTGCGGGCGCTGGCCAAGCGCGGCTACCGCATCCGGGTTGCCTGCCGCAGGCCCGATCTCGCCGGTCATTTGCAACCGCTTGGCAATGTCGGGCAGATCCAGCCGGTGCAGGCCAATGTCCGGGTGCGCTGGTCGGTCGACCGCGCCGTGCAAGGCGCCGACCATGTCGTCAATCTGGTGGCGATCGCGCATGAGGCCGGCCGGCAGAAATTTACTGCCGTCCACGAGTTCGGCGCGCGCGCTATTGCCGAAGCGGCGCGCGCCGTCGGCGCCGGCCTCACCCACATCTCGGCTCTGGGAGCGGACCTCCACGCGCAATCGGACTACGCGCGTACCAAGGCGCTCGGCGAAAAGGCCGTTCTTGAGACGGTCCAAGACGCCGTGATCTTGCGGCCATCGATCAATTTCGGGCCGGAGGACGGTTTCTTCAACCGCTTTGCCAACATGGCCCGCTTTTCCCCAGTGCTGCCGCTGATCGGCGGCGGGCAGACGAATTTCCAGCCGGTCTATGTCGGCGACGTCGCCGAGGCGGTGGCGCACTCGGTCGACGGCAAGGTCCAGGGCGGCCGGATCTATGAACTCGGCGGGCCGCAGGTGCTTACCTTCAAGGAGTGCATGCAAGAGCTGCTTGTCATCATCGAACGCAAGCGGTTTTTGCTGCCCGTGCCATGGTGGCTGGCGAACCTCCAGGCATCAATTCTCGGGCTGCTGCCCAATCCATTGTTGACCAAGGACCAGGTCCTGCTGCTGCGCCAGCACAATGTCGTGTCGGATGACGCCGTCAAGGACAACAGGACGCTTGCCGGCCTCGGTATCCAGCCGCGTTCGATCGGAACCATCCTGCCAAGCTATCTCTGGCGCTACCGCGCCGCCGGCCAGTTCCAGCGCAAGTCCGCCGTGTAACACGAACGGACGTCCGGTTGCCTACGGCGCGCGCCTGGTGACCTGCATCGGCAGCCCGCCTTGCGGCTGCGTCGTCAGCTTCTGCACCGGCCAGGGTCGGGTTTGCGCGGTGGTATCGAAACGATAGCGCGAAAGCATGATCGCCAACGCGATGATTGCCTCCTGCATGGCGAAGCTGGCGCCGATGCAGACGCGAGGCCCGGCGCCGAACGGCAAATACTGGAAACGGTCGATCTTTTCGCGATTCCCCGGATGGAAGCGTTCCGGCATGAAAGCGTCCGGCCGGTCCCACAATTTCCGATGGCGGTGGACGACCCACGGCATCACCAGCACCGCGGCACGCCGCGGTATGTAGAGGCCGTTCCAGGTTTCGGGCTCGATCGGTTCGCGGTTGATCGACGGCGCCGGCGGATAGAGCCTGAGCGCCTCGTCGAAGGCGGCGCGGGTCAGCGGCATGGCGTCGAGCCATTTCGTCGGGTCGGGCTCACGCGCCAGCACCGCATCGATCTCGTGCTCGATCTTTTCGCGCTCCCACGGCGCTTCGGCAAGGCAGTAGAGCGTCCAGCCGAGGGCCCTGGCCGTAGTCTCGTGGCCAGCGCCGATGAAGGTGATGATGTTGTCCTCGACCTCGGACCGGGTTAGCCCGCCCGGTCCCTCCGCCCGCAACAGCAGCGTGAGAAAATCCTGCGGCACCGTGTCCGGAGCACGCCTCAACCGCGCCTCGCGCATCTGCACCGTGTCGGTGACGATCTTGCGGAAGTAGGCCATGGTCTTGCGGCCGCGGATGCGGGTCAGGCGCGGCAGCCAGTCGGGCGCACGCAAAAGGTCGAGCGGATCGACCCGACCCATGGTCTCGAACAGGCGGTCGATCTCCTTGGCAAAGCTGCCCGGCTCGCCTGAAATCTCACCGGAAAACAGCGTCTCGGCCAGGATGTCAAAGGTAAGCAGCGTCATGTCGTGAGCGATGTCGAACGTACCGCCGCCCTCGTAGCGCATGACGAACTCCCGCGTGCGCCTCAGCATCGGCTCGGCAAAACCGAAGATATGGCGCGGCGTGAACACCGGCGCCATCGCCTTGCGTGAACGCCTCCACACCTCGCCCTCGGCGGTCAGCAAGCCGTCGCGCAGGATCGGCCGCAGGATCAGCTGGCGAACCGTCGCCATCTTGTAGTTCTTGGCGTTATCGACCAGCACGTGGCGAATGAGACCGGGATCGTTGGCGATGACCAGCGGCCCACCGATACCGGTCACCGAAATCCAGGGCTCGTTATAGGTCGGCTCGCCCCACAGCTCGAGCGGATTGCGGTAGACGATGCGGATCATCTCCAGCGTCGAGGGCGGCGCTGTGCGCGGCTTCGGCGCCGGCGGGACGAAGGGGACGGGCTGACTGTCCATGGCTTACTCCGCTGACACCTCAATGTAGTGGCGGGCAAGGCAGGCGTCCATGTGACTGGACGACAAGGCGAAGCATCCGCTCTCTGGAATGTGACCAGGGCACCGGAAAGTGCCTGCTTGCTGTGTCCGGCTGCGTGTCTTAGGTGGCAGCACCACAGATGTCAGAAACCGGCGGGAGCCTGCCTTGAAGCACCAGTTGAACGTCATCATCGGCAGCACGCGGCCGGGCCGCGCCGGACCGGTTTTCGCAAAGTGGCTGGAGAGCTTTGCGCGCGAACACGGGAAATTCGAGCCGGTGCTCACCGATATCGCCGCCTTCAACCTGCCGGTGTTGGACGAGCCGCATCATCCGAGACTCGGCAAATACGAAAACAGCCACACGAAAGCCTGGTCGAAAGCAATCGACGCCGCCGACGCATTCGTCTTCGTAGCGCCGGAATACAATTATTTCGCCGCTCCGGCGATCGTCAACGCGGTCGACTACCTGCTCAGGGAATGGCGATACAAGCCGGCCGCCGGTGTCTCCGGCGGCTTGCGAGCGGCGCAGGCGGTCAAACCGTTGCTGACCGCGGTCGGCGTCATGCCGATCCCGGAGGGCGTAGCGCTGCCGATGTACCAGAAGCTGCTCGACGAGACCGGCGCCTTCCTGCCCAGCGAGCAGGTGCTCGGCGGGGCCAGGACCATGCTGGACGAGTTGTTCCGCTGGAGCGAAGCGCTGAAGCCGATGCGGGTCGGCTGACAACGCGAACGGCCGAGCTTGCCGATGCCATAACTTGCTCATGCCATAAAGAGATGGAATGCTCCGGCAAACGACCGGGCCGGGGCGGTTCGATTTGCGTCTTCTGTTTGCCTTGCTGCTGATCCTCTCGACGGCCTCCGCTGCCATGGCGGAGCGGCGCGTTGCGCTGGTCATCGCCGAGAACGACTACCGGCTGATCCGGCCGCTCGCCAATCCCGTCAACGACGGCGAGGTGATGGAAACGGTGCTGAGGAAACTCGGCTTCGAGGTCTTCCTCGAAACCAACCGCGACCTGCGGCGCATGCGCCGGGCGCTCGACGATTTCCGCGAGGATGCCAAAGGCGCCGACGTGGTAGTAGTGTTCTTTTCCGGCCATGGCGTCGAGATCGCCGGCGAGAATCGGCTCCTGCCGGTCGATGCAGACGCGTCGTCGCTCGATGCGCTGGAAAAGACCAGCCTGCCGCTGGAGGAGATCCGCACGACCGTCGCCGCCACCAGCAAGGTCGGACTGATCGTGCTTGATGCCTGCCGCAGCGATCCGTTTGCGGCTACGGGCGGCGAAGGCCGCGGCGCAACGGCGCTGGCAAAAGAGGTCGGCGTCAAGGTCCGGCCGGGTCTTGGCCGCGTCGGGCGGGCAGAAAACATTCTGTTTGCCTTCTCGGCGGCACCCGGCGAGACGGCCGCGGATGGGACCGGCCAGAATTCGCCGTTCACCGCAGCATTGACGAAATATCTCGGCACCGATGGACTCGAGATCCGCTCCGTGCTGACGCTCGTGCAGCAGGAGGTCTACGACCTCTCGCGCGGCAAGCAATTGCCCTATGTCGAGAGCGGCCTGCCGCAGCTGTTCTTTGCCACGACAGCCAAGGAGAAACTGCCCGAGCGCGAACGCTTGTTGCTCGCCATGGCCGAGGTGACGCCTCAGATGCGCGGCGAGGTGGAGAAGATCGCCAGCGACGCCGACATGCCGCTGGCACCGCTCTATGGCGCGTTGATCAGTTCCGATTCCGGCCACCTTTCCGCTGACAGTCTGAACGCCAGGCTGCGTGAGGCAGCCGACGCCTTCGTCAAGGTGCGACGCGAAATGCAGACGCTTGGATCCGACGATCTGCGGGTGGCAGCGTTGCGCCGGCAGGCCGAAGAGCAGCTTTCGCTGGGAGCGTTCGATGCGGCGCGCAAAAAGCTCGCCGAGGCAGCCGAGATCGATAATGTCTCGCGCAACGCTTTGAAGGCCAATTTCGTCAGCCGCACGCTCTCCGAGGCCGCAACGCGCTATCTGTCCGGCGGGGCGGCGCGCGCCGACCTCGACTACGCCACAGCCATCAGGGACTATGAGTCGGTGCTCGCGCTTTATGGCGAAGCCGGACAGGTGGTGCTGTCGCTCGACGATGCCGACCGCTTGATCCGCACGCTGGACGAACTCGGCAAGCTCTATACCACGGTCGGCAATATCGATGCGGCCGGCCGCGCCTTCGAAGCGCTGCAAGCCGATCTCGAACGGCGGTTGCATCATGAAACCGATCTCAACGTGAAGCGCGACTTCGCCGTCAGCCACGTCAAGCTCGGCAATGTGCGGATGGCGCAAGGCAATCTGCCGACAGCGCTGCAGAATTATGAGACCGCCAAGACCATTCTGCAGGGCCTGACCGAGGCAGAACCGGACAATCTGGAGTGGTTCGGCGACCTCGCCATGGCCGACGACAAGATCGGCAACGTACTGGCGACGCAAGGCGATCTGGCCGGCGCCGCAGAGGTCTACCAGGAAAGTCTGTCGATCAAGAAACAGCTCGCCGCCGGAGAGCCCGACCGTGCCGAACTGCAGCGCGACCTGACCATCACCTACGATGAGATCGGTCACCTTGCCCATGTCGCAGGCCAACTGGACAACGCACAGGCGGCCTATGAAGAGAGCC
This sequence comes from Mesorhizobium sp. M0045, assembly GCF_040323385.1. Classification (NCBI taxonomy): domain Bacteria; kingdom Pseudomonadati; phylum Pseudomonadota; class Alphaproteobacteria; order Hyphomicrobiales; family Phyllobacteriaceae; genus Mesorhizobium; species Mesorhizobium sp. M0045. The sequence continues at coordinate 74,189 of NZ_JAMYUY010000023.1, read as the reverse complement.
TGAAGGTGCGGCTGGCGCTGGCGGCGGACAAACCGGGAGACGCCGACCGGCAGCGTGACGTCTCGGTCAGCCACGATACGATAGGCGACCTGCTGCGCGAACGCGGCGACGCCGCCGGGGCGCTGGCGGCTTACAGGGAAGGCCTCGCGATCGTCAAGCACCTGGCGAAACGCGATCCGGACGACACCGAGCTGAAACGCGACCTGTCGGTCGGCAACGCCAAGATCGGCAATGCGCTGAGCGACCAGCAGAATTGGCCTGCGGCACTTTCGGCTTATCGTGAGGCACTTTCGCAGGCCAGCGCGCTCGCCGTCGGCGACCCGAACAACACCGAATGGCAGCGCGACCTGTCCGTCTGCCTCGAGAAGGTCGCCGGCGTCCTGGCGATACAGGGCGACCACAAAGGCGCGCTGAAAGCCTATCTGGACAGTTACGCGATTGCGCAGCGGCTGGCCAAGCTCGATCCGGCCAATTCCGACTGGCAGCGTGACTTGTCGATAACGCTGTCCGAAGTCGCCACCCTGCGCCTAAAGCAGCGCGACGTCAGCGGAGCCCGGCAAGCCTATCAGGACAGCCTGGCCATTCGCGAGAAACTTGCCCGGTCCGATCCGGACAACGCCACCTGGCAGCGCGACCTGGTGGTCGCCTATATCGACTACGCGCAAGTCGCTAAGGATCCGAAAGCCGTGCTTTCCAAGGCGCTCGACATGACGCTCGAGCTCGACCGAAGCGGGCGGTTGGCGCCGCGATACAAATTCATGATCAAGTTCCTGCGTCAGCGGCTGGCCAGGATCGAAGCCAAGCGCCAGTAGCCGGCCGACGTGACTGTCATTCCGTCCGGAAATGCCTGCAAACCTTGGAAAAACCGCCTTTTGCGCCTATATCTACGACATTAGAAATGCGCGATTCGAAGCCGATTTTTCGCGCTCTGCACACGGCATCAATCAGACAGGTTTTCATGAGCGAACAGACCGACATCGCCAACGGCGTTGAAGCCGAATACGGCGCCGATTCCATCAAGGTTTTGAAGGGCTTGGATGCCGTTCGCAAGCGGCCGGGCATGTATATCGGCGATACCGACGACGGCTCGGGCCTGCACCACATGGTTTATGAAGTCGTCGACAACGCCATCGACGAAGCCCTGGCCGGCCATGCCGACCTGGTGACGGTGACGCTCAATCCGGACGGATCGGTGACGGTCATCGACAATGGCCGCGGCATTCCGACCGATATCCACACCGGCGAAGGCATTTCGGCGGCCGAAGTGATCATGACGCAGCTGCATGCCGGCGGCAAGTTCGACCAGAACTCCTACAAGGTGTCGGGCGGCCTGCACGGCGTCGGCGTGTCGGTCGTCAACGCGCTGTCGGCCTGGCTGAAACTGAAGATCCGCCGCAACGGCCAGATCTACGAGATGAGCTTCACGCATGGCAATGCCGACGCGCCGCTGCGCGTCACCGGCAGTTATGAACAAGACAAGGTCCCCGGCACCTATGAAGGCCGCAGCGGCAGCGAAATCATGTTTTTGCCGTCGTCCGAAACCTTCACCATGGTCGAATTCGACTACGGTACGCTGGAGCATCGGCTGCGCGAACTCGCCTTCCTGAACTCCGGCGTGCGCATCGTTTTGACCGATGCCCGCCATGCCGACATCGTGCGCCATGAATTGCACTACGATGGCGGCCTCGAAGAGTTCGTCCGATATCTCGACCGGACGAAAAAGCCGTTGCTCGACAAGCCGATATCGATCCGCGCCGAGCGCGACGGCATCACGGTCGAAGTCGCTATGTGGTGGAACGACAGCTACCACGAGAACGTGCTGGCCTTCACCAATAACATCCCGCAACGCGACGGCGGCACGCATCTGGCAGGCTTTCGCGGTGCGCTGACACGCCAGATAACCGGCTATGGCGACTCTTCGGGCCTGACCAAGAAGGAAAAGGTGGCGCTGATCGGCGACGATTGCCGTGAAGGGCTGACGGCGGTGCTGTCGGTCAAGGTTCCCGACCCGAAATTCTCCTCGCAGACCAAGGACAAGCTGGTGTCGTCCGAGGTCCGTCCGGTGGTCGAAGGACTGGTCAACGAAGCGCTCGGCACCTGGCTCGAAGAGCACCCGACCGAGGGCAAGGCGGTCATCGAGAAGGTCATCCAGGCCGCGGCCGCGCGTGAAGCCGCGCGCAAGGCACGCGACATTACCCGCAAGAGTTCGCTCGGCGTCACCTCGCTGCCCGGCAAGCTGGCCGATTGCCAGGAGCGCGATCCGGCAAAATCGGAGATCTTCATCGTCGAGGGCGACAGCGCCGGCGGCTCGGCCAAGGGCGGCCGTTCGCGCCAGAACCAGGCTATTCTTCCGCTGCGCGGCAAGATCCTCAATGTCGAGCGCGCCCGCTTCGACCGTATGCTCGGCTCCGACATGATCGGCACGCTGATCACTGCGCTCGGCACCTCGATCGGCAAGGACGAGTTCAATGCCGACAAGCTGCGATACCACAAGATCATCCTGATGACCGACGCCGATGTCGACGGCGCCCACATCCGCACCTTGCTGCTGACCTTCTTCTTTCGCCAGATGCCGGAACTGATCGAACGCGGTCATCTCTACATCGCGCAGCCGCCGCTCTATAAGGTGACGCGCGGGAAGAGCTCGCAATACATCAAGGACGAAGCCGCCTTCGAGGAATTCCTGATCGGCTCCGGGCTGGAAGAAGCGTCGCTTGCGCTCAGCACGGGCGAGGTGCGGGCCGGGCAGGACCTGCGCAGTGCCATCGACGACGCCTTGGCTGTCCGCCAGCTCATCAACGGATTGCACACCCGCTATAACAGAGGCGTGGTCGAGCAGGCAGCGATTGCCGGCGCGCTCAACCCGGAGATCTTCACCGACCTCGGCCGCGCCAATGAGACGGCCGAGCGTGTTGCCCGCCGTCTCGACATTATCGCCGAGGACACCGAGCGCGGCTGGATCGGCCGCATGTCGACCTCGAACGAGGGCATTGGCGGCTATGTCTTCGAGCGAACGGTGCGCAGCGTCAAGGAGTTCGCACATCTCGACCTGGCGCTGATCAATTCCGCCGACGCACGCCAGCTCGACCGCTATGCGCCGCGTCTGGCGGAAATCTATGGCGAGCCGCCGGTGCTGCGCCGCAAGGATGTCTCGGAAACCATTTCGGGGCCGCTGGCACTGCTCAATGCCGTGTTTGCCACCGGCCGCAAGGGCCTCACCATGCAGCGCTACAAGGGCCTTGGCGAAATGAACGCCGAGCAGCTCTGGGAAACGACGCTTGACCCGAATGTGCGCTCGCTCTTGCAGGTCAAGGTCAATGACGCAACGGATGCGGACAGCTTGTTTTCGCGGCTGATGGGCGACGAGGTCGAGCCCAGGCGCGAATTCATCCAGGAAAACGCGCTGTCGGTCGCCAATCTGGACATCTGAGCCACGATCTCAGATACCCAGCCAGCAGGCATGAAGTGCATTGGTGCGCCTTGGCGCACCGATGCCGACTGTTGCAAGCAACAGAGATCAGCAGGACCGCCGGAACGGAAAGGCTTTCAAGGCATTGTAGTTGATCACAATCGCCGCAGGAGGCATCCATGGGACGTGGCATTTTGCTCTGGCTTCTCGGAGTCCCGATTCCGATCATTATTCTGATCATGCTGTTTGCAAGGTAGGGGGCTTCGATGCCGTCCACCCTAACGACTGCCGACGTTTCCGCACCGACGGAATCCGCTTCCCCCGCTGTCAGCTGGGGGCCAATCGTCGCCGGCGCCTTTGCTGCGTCGACGCTTACCTTCATCTTGATGCTGCTCGGCTCCGGGCTTGGGCTGAGCATGGTGTCGCCATGGTCCGGCTCGGGTGCGTCAGTCACCACTTTCGCAGTTTCCACTGCCGTCTGGCTGATCGTCGTGCAGTGGTTGTCGTCGGCGCTGGGCGGCTACCTCGCCGGACGCCTGCGCACCAAATGGGTCGGCATCCACACCGATGAAGTCTTCTTCCGCGATACCGCTCACGGTTTCCTGGCCTGGGCGCTGGCGACGTTGCTCGTCGCCGGCGTGCTCGGCACGGCGCTTTCGGCCGCAATAGGCAGCGGTGTCCAGGCTGCTTCGACTGTGGCATCGGGCGCGGCAATGGGCGCTTCGGCAGGTGCTGCCGCAAACGCTGGTGGCGCCTCGACTAACGACGCCACGTCGTATTTCGTCGATACGCTGTTTCGCCCGGCCGATCCGGCAAGGCTCGCTGCCGCCAATCCGGAGAGCGACGCCGCGGCATCGGCGCAGGCATCGCGCATTCTGATCGCGAGTGCCGCAGCAGGCGAAATATCGGCCGACGACAAGACCTATCTGTCGCGGCTGGTGGCCGCCCGCACAGGCCTGTCCGAAGCGGATGCCACCGCTCGCGTCGATGCAGTAATCGCCAGAGCGCAGGAGGCCAAGGTCAAGGCGCAGCAGGCGGCCGACACCGCCAGAAAGGCAGGCGCCACCTTCTCGCTGATTGGCGCGCTGTCGCTGGTCATCGGCGCCTTCATTGCCAGTGCGGCCGCAGCACTTGGCGGCAGGCAGCGCGACGACGAGGAAGCAATTTTCCTGACCAATCGTTGATCGGTGACTAGGCGAACTCGGTCCGCTTCGGGAAGATTACGCCCGAAGCGGACCCTTGCCTTGAAGTGCCGCCGCGGCATTGTCGTGCTCACCGCCTACAGCTCAGCTTCCAGTTTGCGGCCGAGATCGACCGCATCGCGCAGCACGGCAAGGTGCGAGCGCGGCCGTGCGCCGACCGGCGCATTGACTTCGACGCCGCTCGCCGTCAGCGACCAATAGAGCCTGTGCGTGAAGACGCGGCCAAGCGAGCCGCGCAGCTCGACCTGGATGTTTTCCACGCCGGGACCGAAGTTTTCCGTCATCCGCCCTGAGATCGGGTCGCCGGTCAGCCAGCCATTGCCCCTGTCGAAAATATTGGTCCAGCGCGTTGCGGCAAACACCGCGCCATGATGCACCGCCCGCTGCGGCTTGCCGGAATGGCTGCGCCCTTCCTGGTAGAGCATGGTCCCGCCCGCCGCCCTGTCGGCGATCGGCGGGCATGCCGAAAACAGGCGCTCGGCGATGCCGCGCCTGAATTCGGCGAGGTTGTAGGTCACCAGGAACTCGCTGTGGGTCAGCGGACTGCCGAGCGTGACGAAATCGCTGATCTTCCACGGCAGCGGATGATCGGCGTCGCCGACGCGAAGCTGCCGGTAGAGCTCCCATTGGTGGCGCCGGAATGCGGGGAGATCATTGAGGCTGTCGGGCCAGGCGGAGGCATCGGCGGCCAGCGTCGCTTTGTCGACGGCGTGGATCGCCTTCAGCCGCGCTTTGTCGCGAATGGCTTCCAGCTTTCTAGGCCTGAAATCAGCCCACAAGATCTGCAACAGATCATAGGCGATGATCGACCCGAGGCTGTGCGAGACCAGCACGATGCGATCATAGGCATCGTCCATCATGAGACGCTTCAGCAGCTTGAGGCCACGCTCGCGGACCAGCGCCCGTTTCTCGACCGTTGCCGCTTCGGCCCGCACATAGGCGGCGACGTCGCCGAAATAAGGCAAGCCAAACTGGTCCACCGACCAGATGACGAACGACGCCAGAACCGTGACAAGCACACCGGTCGTCCAGGAGATGTAGCCTTGCCAGGTCGACGTTGCGAGCGCCAGCGCCGCGCCGAGGACGACGATGGTGGCCAACAGCGTGACGACGTAGAGTTTGCGCACATCGCGCGGAATATCGACGGGCTTGCGCCAGAGCAGGGTCGTCACCCAGGCAGCAAGGCGGCTTCGGGTCGTGCCCTGGGTGATGTCGGCCCAGTAAAGCTCGTAGAAATCGGTGCGGCGGCCATCGACATCATAGGGCGTGGTGATCCGGCGGAGTTCGTGCGAATTGGTCCGGCTGTCGGGCGTGATCCAGCTCTGGTTGATCTTCGCACCCATCGGGTCGGCCGGATCGGCGACGTGGGCATAGAACGGTGCACGGGCCGGATCGTGGCTCCATACGGCCTGGACAAACTCCCTCAACGTGTCCATGGGCCGCTGCTCGCCCATGCCGTGCACGACCACTACCGCCTGGCTGCGCTTGCGCGGCGCCTTCTCTGCTGCGGTCAGATCGGCGGCCGGCGATGCAGCAGAACCAGGGTCGGGCACCAGCACCTCCACGATGACGCCGTTTGCAAGACGACGGTCGGCATCGTAGCTTCAGAACCGGTAACAGCCAAGAAAAAGCCCGGCGCGGAGCCGGGCTGTATTCGACGATCGGCAGTGAGTTGGCAGCGACGCCTTTTCAGTGATCCATAGCCTTGACGATCTCCTCGGTCATCTTCTTGGCGTCGCCGAGCAGCATCATGGTGCCGTCCTTGTAGAACAGCGTGTTGTCGATGCCGGCATAGCCGGAGCCAAGCGAGCGCTTGACGAACAGGCAGGTGCGCGCCTTGTCGACATCGAGGATCGGCATGCCGTAGATCGGCGACGACTTGTCGTCACGAGCCGAGGGATTGGTGACGTCGTTGGCGCCGATGACATAGGCAACGTCGGCCTGTGCGAACTCAGAGTTGATGTCCTCCAGCTCGAACACTTCGTCATAAGGCACGTTGGCTTCGGCCAAGAGCACGTTCATGTGGCCGGGCATGCGGCCGGCGACGGGGTGGATGGCGTATTTGACGTCGACGCCGTTGGCCTTGAGCTTATCGGCCATCTCGCGCAGCGCGTGCTGCGCCTGGGCGACGGCCATGCCGTAGCCGGGCACGATGATGACCTTTTGCGCATTCATCATCAGATAGGCGGCATCCTCGGCCGAGCCCTGCTTGACCGTGCGCTCGATGCCGTCGTTGGCAATGGCTGATGTCTCCCCGCCGAAGCCGCCGAGGATGACCGAGATGAAGCTCCGGTTCATGCCTTTGCACATGATGTAGGACAGGATGGCGCCCGATGAACCGACCAGAGCGCCGGTGATGATCAGCGCCAGATTGCCGAGCGTGAAACCGAGTGCGGCGGCGGCCCAGCCGGAATAGGAATTCAGCATCGACACCACCACCGGCATATCGGCGCCGCCGATCGGGATGATGAGAAGGACGCCCAGCACCAGCGAGCCGGCAACGATCAGCCAGAACACCAGCTTGGACTCGGTGGTGACGAGCAGCACAATCAGCACGATCAGCGCAATGCCCAGCGCCGCGTTGATGAAGTGGCGGCCACCGATCATGATCGGCTTGCCCGACATGCGGCCGTCGAGCTTCAAGAAAGCGATGACCGAGCCGGTGAAGGTGATCGCGCCAATGGCAACGCCGAGGCTCATCTCGATCAGCGCCTGGGCATGAATATCGGCGACGGTGCCGATGCCGAAGCTTTCCGGTGCATAGATGGCGGCGGCCGCCACCATGACCGCAGCAAGACCGACCAGCGAGTGAAAGGCGGCGACCAGCTGCGGCATCGAGGTCATGGCGATGCGCCGTGCCGTGACCGCACCGACCGAGCCGCCGATCAGCAGCCCGAGCACGATCAGCGCGAAGCGGCCGGCGGAAGGGGTGGCCAGAGCCAGCGTCGTGGCGATGGCAATGCCCATGCCGATCATGCCGTACATGTTGCCCTGGCGGCTGGTGGTCGGATGCGACAGGCCGCGCAATGCCAGGATGAACAGGATGCCGGAGACCAGATAGAGGAAGGAAGCGAAGTTGGCGTTCATAGCGGCCTACTTTTCCTTCTTCTTGTACATAGCCAGCATGCGCTGGGTGACGAGGAAGCCGCCGAAGATGTTGACCGATACCAGCATCAGCGCAACGAAGCCGAAGCCGGTGGCGATGCCCGAGGCCGAGATGCCGACGGCCAGCAACGCGCCGACGACGATGACGGAGGAAATGGCGTTGGTGACGGCCATCAATGGCGTGTGCAGCGCCGGCGTCACCGACCAGACGACGTAGTAGCCGACGAAGATCGCCAGCACGAAGATGGCGAAGCGGAAGACGAAGGGATCGATGGCACCGCCGGACAGCGCGTGAGCGGCGTCACCCGCCGCTTCGGTGCCGGGCGCGGCGGCCAGGTTCTGAACCGCGAGCCGCACGGCAGCTGTCGCCTGGTCGAGCTGGTCGAGGGCTTTCTGCAGAGTCTGATCCATCACGCGATCCCTCCGGTGGTCTTGGGCTTCCTCGAAGTGGCTGGTCTCTTCGCAGCCGGCTTCGCCGAAGCCTCGGCAACCATCGTCCTCGCCGGAATGGCCGGTGGTTCGACATGTTGGCCCTTTGGTGGCTCCTGTTCAGCCCTGACGAACGCGGGATGCACGACCTTGCCGGCATCGGTCAGCATGGTTGCCTTGACCAGCTCGTCGTCGCGGTTGATGGCAAGCGTCTTCGTCGCCTTGTCGACCAGCGTCTCGAGGAAGGCATAGAGGTTCCTGGCATAGAGAAGCGATGCCGAGGCGGCGACGCGACCGGGAACGTTGACATGGCCGACGATCTTTACCCCGTTGGCGGCGGTCACCACCTTCCCGGGCACGGCGCCCTCGACATTGCCGCCGCGCTCCACCGCGAGGTCGACGATCACGGAGCCGGGTTTCATCGAGGCGACCATCGCCGCCGAAACCAGCTTCGGCGCTGGCCGGCCGGGGATGAGCGCCGTGGTGATGACGATGTCCTGCTTGGCGATGTGCTCGGCGGTCAGCGCCGCCTGCTTGGCCTGGTACTCCTTCGACATTTCCTTGGCGTAGCCGCCAGCCGTCTCAGCCGCCTTGAACTCCTCGTCCTCGACGGCCAGGAATTTTGCGCCGAGCGAGGCGACCTGCTCCTTGGCGGCCGGGCGCACGTCGGTGGCGGTGACCACGGCGCCGAGGCGGCGCGCGGTGGCGATGGCCTGCAGACCGGCGACGCCGACGCCCATGACGAACGCCTTCGCAGCCGGCACCGTGCCAGCCGCCGTCATCATCATCGGCAACGCCCGGTCATATTCGGCAGCCGCATCGATCACCGCCTGGTAGCCGGCGAGGTTGGCCTGGCTGGATAGAACGTCCATCGATTGCGCCCGGGTGATGCGCGGCATGAACTCCATGGAGAAGGCAGTAACACCGGCCCTGGCAAGGGCTGCGACGGCAGCATCGTTGCCGTAGGGATCCATGATCGCGATGACAGCGGCGCCGGACTTGTAGCCCTTCAGCTCGGCGTCCATGGGGCGGCGCACCTTTAGCACCACGTCGGCCTTGGCAGCATCGCCGGCTTTGCCGATCGCGGCGCCCGCCTTGGCAAACTCCTCGTCGGGAATGCGCGACGCCGTGCCGGCGCCGGTTTCCACGATTACGTCCAAACCCAGCGCTGCCAGCCGCTTCACCGTATCGGGCGAGGCCGCGACGCGAGGCTCGTTTGCGTCGAGCTCACGAGGGATGAAAACCGTCTGTCCCACCGCACGATCCTTTCGGCCGGAACCCTGTTACCGCAAGACACCGACCGTCCGCGGCGGCGCTTTCGACAAAGGTTGGAGGAGTTATCGGAGAATAAAAGCGCCGATGGCCAGGATCAGCACGAACAGGATAGTCGCCGAGAAGAAGCCGCCCACAAAGAAGCCGAACGCCATGGCAAGAAGCACGGCGGCGCAAAATAGCGACCCATATTTGGCCAGCATCACAAAGCCGGCATAGGTGCGGTCGTGCTCGGCATAGTCCATCTTCGCGCCCAGTTCGACAGGACCGGTCGGCGTATGTTCAGCCATTGGAATACCCCTTCGAAGACATCTTTCAGGCACATAGCGAAAAGCCGCGTTAAGGGCAATGGCGCTATTGCCGCATCGCCGCAGTCAACAATCTCAAGCAAAACTTGAAATCGCTTCGTGAAGCGCGGCGATACCAATCCCAATGGATGGCAGGTCCGCTATTGCCGAAGTCGTTAGCCGGCGAGATGCGGGAACAGCCCGAGCAGGCCGACAACGATCAGATAAAGGGCGACGATATAATTGAGCAGCCGCGGGATCACCAGGATCAGCACGCCTGCAATCAGCGAGATAAGCGGGGTAAGGGCGAGCGTGGAAATGGTCATATCGGTTCCTTTGATCGGATCGCTATCGAAGCCGTGCGTGATGGATGTCGGCCATGCCGACTTACCACCAGCACCCTTGCCCAGAACGCCGAAGCGATCGGAAGGCTCCATGGGCTCGTTCAGGCGGCTTCGCGAAAATACTTGGCGGTGGGCAGGATGGTCAGCGGCGCGAGTTCGCCGGCACCGGGCTTATCGAACAACATGCGCTGCTCCATCGGCGTCGAACGGAAGAACGGAAAGCGAGCGTAGGTTTCATTCTTGATCGCCAGGACATCGGCCTGATAAAGCAGCGCAAAACAGTTGATCACGCCGGCATAGGGCCGCGCATCACCGATCGGTCGCGCCCGATAGATGCGCTTGTAGAAAGCCGCATGGTCCTCACGGATCATGGATATGCAATAAGGCGCGCCGAAATGGAAGCACGCCATGCCGGCAAGGCGCAGCGTCACATACGGGATCTGAGGGTAAAGCCGTGACCATTCGGCGTCCACGGCAAAACGGCTCGGGTCGATAAAGACTTCGCCGGCCGCCAGACGAGGCATCAACAAGTCCTTGTATACGCTGAGCGCTGGTGATGTGGCGTTATCAGCAGACACGTCATGCAGGCGCATCGTGCTGACCAGCCGCCCCTCGATGTAGATTCCAAACGTATGGCAATTGGGCAGTTCGTCAAACTCGTCATGGACCTGACGGGACGCATTCTCGGGCACCAGATCGTTCATCCGATAGGAATTGTAGCGCAGCCTGTAAATGCTTTCGAAATCCTCGCCGCTTTCACAGCGTCGGTACTCCGTCCGGTCAAGCAGCGCATAGACATGTTGCGCGAAGCTGGACATGGTCTCGGACGCATCTTTCCCACCAGCGCCCGCCGCATGGCCGAGCGAACTCAACTGGGCACACATGAACTCTATTCCCCGCGATTGCCGCCACCAGCCGACACTACGGACGGGTCATGAGATGTAAAGATGAAAATAAGTAGGAGGTCGTTTACCGCCCGTTAAGGTTAATAATTAATAAAATTATACTAAAATACGCGGTTTTCAGCGCGAAGTCAGCGCCGCGGCGCCTTCCTTGCCGTCTGGATGTCCTTGGCGAAAGGCCAGACGGTGCTCGACATGGTCTCGATGCCGGACGCGCTGAGCGCAGATCCGAACAGAAAGCCCTGGACCAGGTCCGGCTTGACCTGCAATGCCAGGATCTTGAGCTGTTCGAAGGTCTCGACACCTTCGACAGTGACTGAAAGTCCCAGCGGTCGCGACAGGTTGACGATGCCCTTCAGCAATTCGAGCGACCGGCTGTTCTGGGTGACGTCGATCAGGAACGAGCGATCGATCTTGATCTTGTCGAGCGGCAGCTTGTGGAGATAGCTCAGGCTCGAATAGCCGGTACCAAAATCGTCGAGCGCAATGCGCACGCCGAGCCGCTTCAACTCCTCGATATATTGGCGTGTCAGCGACTTGTCGTCGAGCAGCGCCGTTTCGGTGACCTCGATCTCCAGACGTCCGGCGGAAAGACCGGATTCAGCTAGCGCGTCGCGAACCTTCTGGATGACATCACGGTTGCGGAAATCCTTGGCCGAGAGATTGACCGACACGCTGGTCTGGGCCGGCCATTTCGCGCATTCCGTGCAGGCCGCATGCAGGACGAAGGTGCTGATGTCGGAAATAATCCCCATTTCCTCCGCCAGCGGAATAAAGATACCGGGGGAAATCGGCCCGAGATCGGGATGATCCCAGCGGCACAGCGCTTCGCAACTGGCGATACGCATCGTGCTCATCGCCACGATCGGCTGATAGACCACCCGCAATTCGTTATTTTCCACGGCGCTGCGCAGGTCCGCCTTCATCAGCTGACGGCTGCGGAAGGCAGCATCCATGGAGGCCTCGAACAGCCGCCAACCGTTCTTGCCAAGCTCCTTGGCCTTGTAGAGTGCAAGGTCGGCCTTGACGATCATGGCGTCGACGTCGGTATCCTTGACCCGCGACAGCACCGCGCCGCCGCTGGCCTGGATGCGTAATCCGTGGCCGGCGACATCGACCTCGCCCTGTAGATTGACAAAGATCTCATCAACCTGGCCGATCAGGTGGCTTTCATCCTCGATGCGCTCGAAGAAGATCATGAACTCGTCGCCGCCGAAGCGGCTGACGGTGATGCCTGGCCCAGCGACCGCGGCCAGCCGCTCGGCAACGGCGTAGATCAATCCGTCGCCGACCGGATGGCCGAGCGTGTCATTGACGCTCTTGAAATCGTCGAGGTCGAGCACCACCAGCCCGCAGAGACGCGCGGGATCCCCTGAGGCCATGGCTTCCACCACCAACTCGTGGAAGTAGGCGCGGTTGGGCAGGCCGGTGAGACTGTCGTAGCGCGCCATGAAGCGGATCTTGTCTTCCGCCTCGACCCGGGCGGTCACATCCTCGAAAGTGACGACGCCCAGTTCCTGGCTGCCTTCGCGCGCCGAAAATTCATAGTGCTGGCCGTTGGTGAGCGAGACCAGGACCTTGCGGTCGCGGCCCTCGCGCAACGCACGCGTCAGCTGGGCTTCGATGTAACGGCAATCTTTCGGCGCCAGCATGCCACCTGCAGCGCCGCGCATCAGCAGACCGTGGATCGAGCGGCCTAGCAGCGCATCGGCCGATTTGAGCGACATCAGGTGCGCGGCTTCGGCATTGGCCACCGCCACCCGGCCGTCGGGACCAAGCATGACAAGGCCATGCGACATGGTATTGAGCGCGCGGTTGAACCGCTGCGCGATGCGGTTCGCCTTCTTTTCCTCCGACAGGGCGGTAAACAGGACTTCGCGGACGATGTCGGCGAACCGCTTGATCGCAAACAGAAAAGGGGCCGACATCAGACCGAGGATAATGTGGTAGATATCGCCGCGCAGGATAAAGCCAAGCGATATGGGCCATGTGGTGGTAATGATAAAAATCATGACCATGCGCGGCGACCCATAATTGCGGCCGGCAATCGACGTGACCGATGCAAGAGTGACGCAGACAGAGGCTATTTCGGCATAGTTGTCGTGGCTGTCATTTGCCAGATAAATGCTAACGAAACAGAACGCGCCAAGCATGAAACCATGCATCGAACCGAAAATTATGTAATCATTTTCGCGATCATGGGCTTCTTCCCACGTCGTCGGGGAAGGAAGTCGCCCGTATTTCCGGATGTTGCGAAGGCGCAGAGTACCGACAATGATGAGCCCAGCAGCAACTAGAAGATACGCCAAGTCCATGGTCTTCCAATAGACCAGGATGACGAGGAGTGTCTGCGCAACAAGGCCGATCGACAGCGTGAACCCGTCGCGAAACAGCGTTTCCACGAACGGAATGTAAACGTCGACCGGAATCTCGTTTTTTCGTCTCAGATTCACGCCTGGATCCCAACCCTGGGGAACCCAGCAGTGTCACATTGGCCTTAAGAAAGGTTTAGAGCGGCGTTTCGAGCCCTGCCGTCATCCATTGGTGACGCTGCGGAAGTAGGGAAACTACAGTTCAGGTAAACAAGGGGTATCAGAGCGCGGAATCATTCGGCGGCTTGAAGTTGCGGCCGCAGCGGCGCCCTCGAGAGGCGGTCGAGTAGACGCTGGCGTTCGCCGGCGGCTTTTTCGGCACTGGCCTGCTTGACGTGGCCAAAGCCGCGGATGAGCGCCGGTACCGAAACAAGCGCGGCAGCGGCCTCGATCTTGCCCGGCGCCAGCGCGCCGGCGACAAGCTCCAGGTCGGCTTCATAGAGGGCAAGAAGCTGCCGCTCCATGCGCCTCTCGGCGCTGTAGCCGAACAGGTCGAAAGCGGTGCCGCGCAGCCCCCTCATCGCCGCCAGCAGGCGGAGCCCGTTCATCATCCACGGGCCAAAGCTCGATTTCTTCGGCTTGCCGTCACTGCCGCGCCTGCCCATGATCGGCGGTGCGAGATGGAATTCAAGCTTGCCGTAGCTCTGGAACTGCTTTGCGAGCTCTGCGGCAAAGGAGCCGTCCGTATAAAGCCGCGCCACCTCGTATTCGTCCTTGATCGCCATCAGCTTGAACAGGTTCTTCGCGGCAGCTTCGGTCACCACGGTCGACCCGGGCACAGCATTGGTTTCGGCCTTGCGCAGCGCCGCCAGTCTGTTGGCATAGCGCTTGCCATAGGCGGCGTTCTGATAGGCGGTCAGCAAGGCGACGCGGCGGGCAATGATGTCGTCCAGCGTCTCGGCAATGGCGGCAGGCTGCGTGGCCTTGCCCGGCTGGGCGAGAAGGCCACGCACGAAATCCGGCTGGTGGGCGGCGCGGCGGCCCCAGCGAAATGCCGCGACATTCATCGCCACCGCCTCGCCGTTGAGTTCGATCGCCTTCTCGACCGCCTCCGCCGACAGCGGCAGGCCGCCATGCTGGAAGGCGAAGCCGAGCATGAACATGTTGGCGCCAAGCGAGCTGCCGAACAGCGCGGTGGCGGTGCGGGTGGCGTCGAAGAAATGCGCCTTGTCGTCGCCTGCGGCCGTTCTTATCGCTTTCTTCAGCCGCTCGACGGGCAGCGAGAAATCGGCCGAACGGGCGAACTCGCCCGGCATGATCTCGGCGGTGTTGGCGAGGAAGATGGTATGGCCTTCGCGCACCGCGGCCAGCACCTTCTTGGCACCCGAAACGACGAGATCGCAGCCAAGCACGAGGTCGGCCTTGCCGGCCGATACCCGAATGGCGTGGATGTCGTCCGGCGTGCGGGCGATGCGGACATGGGTGAACACGGAGCCGCCCTTCTGGGCGAGGCCGGCCATGTCGATCATGCCGCAGCCCTTGCCTTCCAGATGTGCGGCCATGCCTAGCACCGCGCCTATGGTGACGACGCCAGTGCCGCCGACACCGTCGATGATCGCCGCCCAGCCTTGTTCACCGAGCGCAAATTGCGCCGGCGCCGGCACACCCGCGAGCGGGTCGGCCGCGCCGGCTATGCCTTCGGCTTTCCTGATTTTGGCGCCGTGGACGGTGACGAAGGACGGGCAGAAACCGTTGACGCAAGAGAAGTCCTTGTTGCAGCTCGACTGGTCGATCTTGCGCTTGCGGCCGAATTCCGTCTCGACCGGCTGGATCGAGACGCAATTCGACTGCACGCCGCAATCGCCGCAGCCTTCGCAGACCAGCTCGTTGATGAAGATACGCTTGTCGGGATCGGGGAAGGTGCCGCGCTTGCGCCGACGGCGCTTCTCGGCAGCGCAAGTCTGGTCGTAGAGCAGCACCGAGACGCCTTTGACCGAGCGCAACTCGCGCTGGACGAGATCGAGGTCGTCGCGGTGATGGACAGTGGCGCCGGGGGGAAATTCCACCTTGCCGGTATATTTGTCCGGTTCGTCGGTGACGATGGCGATGCGCTGGACGCCCTCGGCGCGCACCTGCCTTGCGATCATGTCCACCGTCAGCCCGCCCTCGTGCGGCTGCCCGCCGGTCATCGCGACGGCGTCATTGTAGAGGATCTTATAGGTGATGTTGGCGTCGGTCGACAGCGCGAAGCGGATCGCCAGCACGCCCGAATGATTGTAGGTGCCATCGCCCAGATTCTGGAAGATGTGCTCGCGCTTCGAGAACGGCGCCTGGCCGACCCACTGCGCGCCCTCGCCGCCCATGGCGGTGAAGCCTACCGTATTGCGGTCCATCCATAACGCCATGAAATGACAGCCGATCCCGGCGGCGGCGAGCGAGCCGTCCGGCACCTTGGTCGAGGAATTGTGTGGGCAGCCGGAGCAGAAGAACGGCGTGCGCGAGGCGATGTCTGACGTGTCGGCCAGCATCGCCTGGAACTGGCGCAACTTCGCCACCCGCGCGGCGATTTCCTCCGACGGGCCGATCGTTCGCAAAATCCTCTCGCCGAGCGCGATGGCAATGTCGTTGGGGTCGAGCGCGCCCTTGGCCGGGAACAGCCAGTCGCCGCGCTCGTCCTTCTTGCCGACGATGACCGGCTGCGTCGCGGTGCCGTAAAGGTTCTCGCGCAGTTGCACCTCGATCAGCGAGCGTTTCTCCTCGACGACGACGATGGTATCGAGGCCGCGAGCAAAGTCGGCGACGTGCTGCAGGTCGAGCGGCCACGGGCAGCCGACCTTGAACAGCCTGATGCCGATACGATTGGCGGCCGCTTCGTCGATGCCGATATCCTCCAGCGCCTGGCGAACGTCGAGATAACTCTTGCCGATGGTGACGATGCCAAGCCTGGCGCTGGTGCCGCCCGAATAGACGATCCGGTTCAGCCCATTGGCGTGGATGAAGGCGGAAGCTGCGGCGCGCTTGTATTCATGCAACCGCTCCTCCTGGCCGAGCATGTCGATCTCGTTACGGATGTTGAGGCCGCCGGGCGGCATGTCGAAGTCCGGGACGACGATATCTAGCCGGTCGAGCGCGGCATCGACCGAGGCCGTCGATTCGATGTTGTCCTTGACGCATTTGATCGCCGCCCAGGTGCCGGCAAAACGCGACATGGCAAAGCCGTAGAGGCCGTAGTCGATGATCTCCTGGACGCCGGCCGGATTGAGGATCGGCACCATGGTGTCGACGAACAGGAACTCGGTGGCATGCGCGTTGGTCGAGGATTCGGCCATGTGGTCGTCACCCATCAGGGCTAACACGCCGCCATGTTTCGACGACCCGGCGAGATTGGCGTGGCGGAACACGTCGCCGGAGCGGTCGACGCCCGGACCCTTGCCGTACCAGACCGAAAAAACGCCGTCGTGGGTACCCTCGCCCAGCAATTCCGCCTGCTGCGAGCCCCAGCACGCGGTGGCGGCGAGCTCCTCGTTGAGACCGGGCTGGAAGACGATGTCCGACTGCGCGAGCTGGTTCCTGGCCTTCCACAGCTGCATGTCGAGGCCGCCGAGCGGCGAGCCACGATAGCCGGAGACGAAACCGGCGGTGTTCAGGCCAGCCCGGCGGTCGCGCTCGCGCTGCATCAGAAGCATGCGGATGACTGCCTGGGCACCCGACAGGAAAATGCGCTCCTTTGCCAGGTCGAACTTATCGTCGAGCGCGACGTTGTGCAGCGTCATCAGGCGTTTCCTGTGCGGAGACCGTGCCAGGAGGTGCACGGCCAACGTCGGAGTCGAGTGCCTACAGTCTTTCTTCCCTTGCCGGAGAGGTCAAACAAAATCGAAGGTGCCAGGCGGTCCGCAACAAACGATCGGTGCGCGGCGGTGTGGCGCCACGAAACGCCTGTCGGGGAGGATGGCCGAGCACGAAAACTCCGGCGGCGGTCGGTGCCGCTGGTGATGCATCATGCAGCCTTTGGGCAACTGGGCTTCGGTTCACCGGGCAGCTTGCCGTCGACATGGCCGGCCAAGTCCTTGTTGAGCTCGTAGACTGGCCCGACCACCAGGGGCCGGTCGGGCAGGACCGACTGGTCGAGCGAGGACGTCAGAGTGGTCTCGAAACTCTGCAGCAACTTGCCGCTGGAATCCTCGATGCGGATCGACACCGCATAGGGCTTGTCCTTGACAACGCAGGTGAGCGGCGGGCTGGTGAGCGTCACATGCGGCAGCTTCGGCCATATTTTCTGGGTGACGATGATCGGATCACCACCGGCCGGGTTCTGGAAGGAGACCACGGCGACCTGCCCCTCACCCACCGGCCGCAGCGGATTAAGGGTGATGACGTAGGTGGCGATACCCAGCCGGTAGTTGAACTCGAACAGCTTCCCGGAAATGGCGAACAGCTGGTCCTTGCCGGAATCACGGCAGGCGCCGAGCGCGGTCGCCGCGAACAACGCCGCGACGACAATCATCGCGCGCGAATATTTCTTAGGCATTGGTGACCTCTCTGGCCGCAGTCCGGCGGCGATAGTATCGGTTTGCCTTCTGGCGGTTGCCGCACACCGCCATATCGCACCAGAGGCGGCTGGAATTGCGGCTTTTGTCGACAAACAGCCAGCTGCAGTTCGGACATATCCTCAGCCTGGCGATGGTGTCGCTGCGCAGCAGCGACAGCGCCGAGACCGCAAGCGCCGCCTCGAAGGCGATCGGCGTTGCCGGATCGCCGAACGGTTTTCCGGGCATGCCGATTTCGGTGTGGCCATGGGCGAGGCCATCGGCGCAGGCTTCCAGGAATTCAGGCATGTCGGCGGTGTCGATCGCACCTTTCGATACCGCGCCGCGAAACAGCCGATCGGTCGTCTCGCGAATCGACAGCACCACCGGTGCGATCTTTTCAGGCGCCGGCGCTACGAGCCGCCTGCCGCCGAGCTCGGTGGCGCGAAAGCCACTCGCGGCTTCGGCAAAGCGAGCGATCTCGGCCGGATCGTCGAAACGGTCGAAAGTTTCCTCCGGATCGTTCCGCAAAACGACGGTATTCGCCGTGTCGAGCGCCAGCATGCCACCGGTGAAGCGGTGCGGAGTCCAGGATACTGTCATATCGCGAATCTAACCGATAAATCGCGTTTGACAAGTTAGATTCCGGGTGCAACGCTCGTCAGTGAGGCGATCGCCGTATCGAGAATGTCGTCGTCTCAAGCCCCGCCCCGATTGTGGGGCATGCATCGAGGGTCTTGCATGCTCTATTTCTTCCAGCAGGTTCTGAACGGGCTGCATTCGGGCGCGCTCTACGCATTGCTTGCCTTCGGCTACGTGCTGACCAACGGCATCCTGCACCGCACCAATCTTGCCTATGGCGCGCTGTTCGCCTTTTGCGGGCATACGATGATCCTCACCGCGGCGTTCGGCTATCAGGCGCTGTGGTTGACGCTGTTTGCATCGGTCGCGCTCGGCGTAGTGGCGGCATTCCTTTATGCGGCGCTGCTCAGCCATGTCCTGTCGCGAAGCATCTTCGAACCGCTGGCCGCCCGCTCGCCCAACGCCATCGTGGTGACCACGCTCGGCATATTGCTGGTCTTGTCGGAAGCCAGCCGCATCGCCGCCGATACCCATGACCTATGGTTGCCGCCAATGCTGGCCCAGACCATCGTCTTCGCGCAGAATGCCAGCTTCAAGGCGACGTTGACACTGATTCAGTTGCTCGATTGCGCCGCCGTCCTGGCGGCTATTTCGCTGGCTGCGTGGGGGTTCACACATTCCAGCTTCGGCCGAAGCTGGCGTGCCGTATCCGACGATCCAAACGCCGCTGCGATGTGCGGCGTCGATGTCCGCGCGGTGTTTCGGCGTGCGGTGCTTTTCGGCGGCCTTTGCGCGGCAATGGCTGGCGTGCTCGCCGCCTTCTACTACGGCAACATCAGCTTCGGCACAGGGTTGGTCTACGGGTTGAAAATCCTGTTCGTGACCGCAGTGGGCGGCTATCTCTCGCCTTTGCGGGCGGCACTAGGCGCCGCCGCTTTCGGCATGGCCGAATCGCTATGGTCCGGCTATTTCCCGCTCGAATGGCGGGACGGCTGGATGTACCTGTTCCTCGTCGCTATGCTTGTGCTGATCGGCTCCGGCCGCGACCAACAAAAGATCGCCTGAGCCGCATCCGACTTTGGTTGGATGAATGAACCACATGTCCCCTTGGACATGCAAAGGACGCGGCAGCATTTTGCCGGCGGCCACCTCACAACTGTGTTTATGCGGGCTGTCCGATGTTGACCCGCCGAACCACGCACTGCATACCGTTGGTCCACAGCGACGCGACGGACAGGGAACCGGCGCGCTCCGACACAAGGGAGGAATGCATGGCAGGGCTTCTCGCTCTTTCCAGAGCCATTGACCGTTTGAACGAATTCATCGGCAAATGGGTTTCGTGGCTGATCCTGCTGGCGATCCTGGTAAGCGCCGCCAACGCCGTGATCCGCAAGGTGTTCGACATGTCCTCGAACGCCTGGCTGGAATTGCAATGGTATCTGTTCGGCGCCGCCTTCATGCTGGCCGCCGCCTACACTCTGAAACAGAACGACCATATCCGCATCGATATCGTCTACGGCATGTTCTCGCGCCGCGTGCAGCACTGGATCGACCTTTTCGGTCACGTCTTCTTCCTGATGCCGTTCGTGACGTTGATGGTCGTCTATTTCGTTCCCTATGTGTCGCTGTCGTATCGCAGCGGCGAGATGTCGAACAATTCCGGCGGGCTGATCATCTGGCCGGCGAAGGCGATTCTGCTGGTCGGCTTTTTTCTGCTCGCGCTGCAGGGCATTTCCGAGATCATCAAGAAGATCGCCATCATGCGCGGTCAGATGGACGATCCCACTCCGTTCATATCGGTGCATGAGCAGGCCGAGCTAGAAGCCAAGGCGCTCGTGGAAGAGGTGCGCTCGTGATCGAGTTCATCGCCCAGAACATGGCGCCGATCATGTTCGCCTCGCTGGTCGTCTTCCTGCTGATCGGCTACCCCGTCGCCTTCTCGCTTGCCGCCAACGGCCTGATGTTCTTCTTCATCGGCGTGCTGCTGTCGCCCTATTCGGGCGGCTCCATCAATCTTGCCTGGCCGTTGCTGCACGCGTTGCCGGATAATTTCTATGGCAGCCGGGTGATGTCGAACGATACGCTGCTGGCGATCCCGTTTTTCACCTTCATGGGCATCGTGCTCGAACGATCCGGCATGGCCGAAGACCTGCTCGACACGATCGGCCAGCTGTTCGGACCGGTTCGTGGTGGCCTTGCCTATGCCGTGATTTTCGTCGGCGCGCTGCTCGCCGCGACGACCGGCGTGGTGGCGGCCTCCGTCATTGCCATGGGTCTGATTTCGCTGCCGATCATGCTGCGCTACGGCTACGACCGGCGGCTGGCATCCGGCGTCATTGCCGCGTCCGGGACCCTCGCCCAGATCATCCCGCCGTCGCTGGTGCTGATCGTCCTGGCCGACCAGCTCGGCCGCTCGGTCGGCGATATGTACAAGGGAGCGCTGATCCCCGGGCTCATTTTGACCGGCATCTACATGCTCTACATCCTGCTCATGTCGATCTTCCGGCCGAAGTCGATGCCGGCCCTGCCGCTGGAGGCCCGCACGCTCGGCCACGGCGTGCTGTCGCTGCTGGCGGCGGTGCTGGCGGCGGTGGTGGTTTCCTATGCGGCGTATCGCTACCTTGCGCCGAACCATGGCGGCAACGCCGATATCCTCGGCGCCACTATTGGCGTCATCTTCATCTATGTCGTGGCGATCGTCGACCAGCGCCTGAAGATCAACCTGATGTCGAGGTTGGCGCAGCAGGTGATCATCGTCCTGATCCCGCCGCTGGCGCTGATCTTCCTGGTGCTGGGCACCATCTTCCTCGGCATTGCCACGCCGACGGAAGGCGGCGCCATGGGCGCCGTCGGCGCGCTGGCAATGGCGGCGATGAAGGGGCGGCTGTCGCTCGACGTGGTCAAGCAGGCGCTGGCCTCGACGACCAGGCTGTCGTCCTTCGTTCTGTTCATTCTGATCGGCGCGCGGGTGTTCTCGCTTACCTTTTACGGGGTCAATGGCCACATCTGGGTCGAGCACCTGTTGACCTCGCTGCCGGGCGGTGAAGTCGGTTTCCTGATTGGCGTCAACATCCTCGTCTTCGTGCTCGCCTTCTTCCTCGACTTTTTCGAGCTTGCCTTCATTATCGTGCCGCTTTTGGCGCCGGCGGCCGACAAGCTCGGCATCGACCTGATCTGGTTCGGCGTGCTTTTAGGCGTCAACATGCAGACCTCCTTCATGCATCCGCCCTTCGGCTTCGCGCTGTTTTATCTGCGCTCGGTCGCCGCGCGCGTGCCCTATCTCGACCGGCTCACCGGCAAGCAGATCGCGCCGGTCACCACAGGGCAGATCTATTGGGGCGCAGTGCCCTTCGTCTGTATCCAGGTGATCATGATCGGCCTGACCATCGCCTTCCCGCAGATGGTGATGCACTACAAAGGCACCGTCGTCGATCCAGGCACCATCAACTACCAGGTGCCGGAAACGCCTGGCATCGGCTTGTCGCCGCTTGGCACGCCGCCGGCCAACGGCGGCACTGCCCCGGCCTCACCTTCCACACCGGATTTGTCGCAGCCGCCGAGCTTCGACGAAAAGCCGCCCGCGAAGCCGGCGGCACCGGCAATCGATCTGTCGCAACCCCCGAGTTTCAACTGAGGCGAGTTTCAACTGAGGAAGGCCCTGCAGCTATGAAGGCGGTTCGGTTGGAGCGAGTGGGCGGCCTCGCCGTGTGCGAGGTCGAGAAACCGACCGCCGGGCCAGACGAGCTGCTGGTGCGGATCGAGGCGTGCGGCGTCTGCGGCACCGACAGGCATCTTTTCCACGGTGAATTCCCGTGCACGCCGCCGGTGACGCTCGGGCATGAATTCTCCGGCATCGTCGAGGCGATCGGACCTGAGGTATCCGGCTTTTCGGTCGGCGACCGCGTCACCGGCGATCCCAATATTGCCTGCGGGCGCTGTGCGCATTGTCAGGCGGGCCGAGTCAATCTCTGCAGCAATCTGCGTGCCATCGGCATCCATCGCGACGGCGGCTTTGCCGAATATCTTCCCTTGCCGCAGAAACAGGCCTTCGCCTTGCCAGGCGATCTGAAGCCTACGCATGGTGCTTTCTGCGAGCCGCTCGGTTGCTGCCTGCATGGCGTGGACCTTGCCGCGATCAAACCAGGCTCGTCGGTCGCGGTGCTCGGCGGCGGCGTGATCGGCCTGCTCACCGTTCAGCTGGCAAAGCTCGCCGGTGCGACGACCATCATCCTGTCGACGCGTCAGGCCTCGCGGCGGGCTCTTGCTGAGCAACTTGGCGCAACGGCGACGCTCGATCCCAGCGCGTTCGATGTCACCGATGCGATCGTCGGCCGGTCGGGTTTGATGCCGGGCGGCGTCGACGTGGTGTTCGAATGCGCCGGCGTGAAAGACACTGTTGAGCAGGCGATGCGGCTGGCCAAAGCGGGCGGCACAATCGTCGTCGTTGGCGTTATGCCGCAAGGCATGAAAGCGGCCTTCGAACCGTTCGACCTGCTGTTCCGCGAGTTGAAGGTCCTGGGCTCCTTCCTCAATCCCTTTACCCATCGCCGGGCCGCCGATCTTATCGCTTCGGGGGCTATCGAGGTAGACCGGCTGATATCGCGGCAGGTCACGCTTGAAGAGTCAGCTGCAGTGATCGCCAATCCGCCTGCGCCAGGCGAAGTCAAGGTTCTGGTGGTGCCCGGCTGATCGCAAACGGAATGCGCTGCGGCGCCAGCGTCCCGAAGGAACGCCGGCGCCGCAGAGCAGCAAGGTTCAGAGCTTGCTGTTGCGCTGCTGGACCATCATGAAGGTGTCGTAGTTGTACTCGGCCACCTGCGCCCAGAGATAATGCTCCTTGCGGAACGCCTTGATCGAGTCCCAGATCTTCTTGAACGGCGCGTTCGAGGCTTCCATCTCGGCATAGACCTCGTTGGCCTTTTCGAAGCAGGCGGCCATGATCTCCTGGCTGAACGGACTCAACTTGGCGCCGCCGGCAACCAGCCGCTTCACCGCCGCCGGGTTGAGGTAGTCGTATTTCTGCAGCATGTTGGCATCGGCCGCTTGGGCGGCAGTGTGCACCAGCGACTTGTAAGCCGGCGAAAGTTCGTCGTATTTCGCCTTGTTGAACATCAGATGGACGGTCGGTCCACCTTCCCACCAGCCGGGATAGTAGTAATAGGGCGCAACCTTGTAGAAGCCGAGCTTCTCGTCATCATAAGGGCCAACCCATTCGGCGGCATCGATCGTGCCCTTTTCCAGCGCCGGATAAATGTCGCCACCGGCGATCTGCTGCGGAACCACGCCGAGCCTTTGCACCACTTTGCCGGCAAAACCGCCGATGCGCATCTTGAGGCCGGAAAGGTCGGCAACCGTTTTGATCTCCTTGCGAAACCAGCCGCCCATCTGCACGCCGGTATTGCCGCCCGGCAGCCCGAACAGACCCTGCGTCGCCAGGAACTCGTTGAACAGATCGATGCCCCCGCCATGATAGTGCCAGGCGTTGATGCCGCGCGCGTTGAGCGAAAACGGAACCGCCGCTCCCAGCGCCCAGGTCGGGTCCTTGCCCCAGTAATAGTATGCCACAGTATGGCAGGCCTCGACCGTGCCGGCTGTGGTGGCATCGGCGGCCTGCAGGCCGGGAACGAGTTCGCCGGAGGCGAAGACCTGGACCTGGAAGTTGCCGTCGGTCGCCTCCGAAAGCATCTTGGAAAACACTTCGGCACCGCCGTAGATCGTATCGAGCGACTTCGGGAAGGACGACGCCAGCCGCCAGGTTACTTTCGGATTGGACTGGGCGATGGCCGGCGCAGCAAGTGTCGCGGCAGCGGCCGCAGCGCCGAAACCGGTGGTGCCGGCCTTGCGGATGAACGAACGACGATCCATGAAGTTCCTCCCGTTTGGATCAACTGACCGACGTTCGGGACGCTTCGGCGCCCGCATCGGCTTCGAGCCGACAATACACAGGCAAGGAGTCGAGTCCAGCGCGGCAGCCCGGTTTGAGTGGCGCATTTCGGAGAAATTCACGGCGTTGGGCCAGATCTTGCAACTATAGTCTAACGTCGATTAACTGGCCTACGCGACACGCCGAAACTTGCCATGGAAATGCGCCTTCGGATCGCCTATTTTGCAGGCAGATAATTCGTTGCACCCGATGGGATCCGGACCAAATGCACCAGCCGCTCGTCGCCATATCGACCGACGTCCGCCAGTTCGACAATTACACCTGGCATGCCGCGCCGCAGCAATATCTTGAAGCGGCGCTTTCAGGGGCAGGCGTGTTCCCGCTGCTGGTACCGTCCTTCGGCGACCGGCTCGACTTCGATGAACTGCTTTCCGCCGTCGACGGCGTCATGGTCACCGGTTCGAAGTCCAACGTTCATCCCTCGCTCTACGGCGGTGACGCCAGTGAAGCCAATGGTCCCTACGACCCCGCCCGCGACGCCACCACGCTGCCGCTGATCCGCAGGGCGGTGGAGCGCGGAGTACCGCTGCTCGCGATCTGCCGCGGCATCCAGGAGATGAATGTGGCGCTGGGTGGCACGCTGGCCACTGAAATCCAGGAACGCGCCGGTTCGCTCGATCATCGTGCGCCTGCAAGCGACAATCAGGACGAACGCTTCGCCATCCGCCAGAGCGTGTCGATAAAACCCGGCAGCTGCCTGGCCGGGGTCTTCGGCGCCGGCGACATCATGGTCAATTCGGTGCATCGCCAGGCTGTCGACCGGCTTGGCCCAAAGCTGCAGGTCGAAGCGGTCGCCGCCGACGGCACTGTCGAGGCGGTCTCGGTGCGCGATGCACGGGCTTTCGCCGTCGGCGTCCAGTGGCATCCCGAATACTGGGTCAAATCGGACAGCATCTCGGTAAAGATATTTCGCGCTTTCGGTGACGCCGTGCGGCTGCATCAGGCGGCGAAATCGGGTGCGCGCGCTGCGGCAGAATAGGGCTCGTCAGTTGCCGGCCGACGCCAGGGTCAGCAGCGGCAGCACCGGCGCGTAGGATTCGTAACCGTCGCCATCGGCGACCGAGAACATGACGATCGGATCGTTGCCGTTGGCGCTGAATGTGACCGTGCCGTCATCCTGCTCTCGCCAGAACTTCGCCTGCTCGACACCGGGCAACACCCGGCGGCAATTCGCGGCGACCGTCAACAGCGACAGGCCTTGCGAAATCTCGGCGCCACGGGTGACCGCACAAGACGCCTCGTCACCATGGGCTACCAGCCTGTAGGTGCTGGACGAAGGTGCTGGCTCACTGGCTGCGCGGCTTTGACCGCTACCGGCGTAAAACAGCTGGACGCTGCCTAACAGCGCAGCAATCGCCATCAATGCGGGAAGCGTTTTCATCCTGTTTCTCCGCGCATTTCAAGCGCGCCGTGTTCGATGTCATCAGGAGGAGGCGCGCTTCATCTTGCTGCCATGTGCTGTCAAGGGGACATACACTAGCCAAGGAGGCAGAATGATTCCCGAAGGGTTAAGCTGAAGTTAACAATAGGGCGGTCACGGCCTCGCCTTGACGTTTGCCGTCTCCGGCACCGGCGTCAGCGCCTTGCGCTGCGAAAACCACGAGACCAGATTGTCGACGCACAGGTCCGCCATGGCGCGGCGGGTGTGCTGCGAGGCCGAGCCGACATGAGGCAAAAGCGAGGTGTTGGGCGCGGCAAGCAACGCCGCAGGCACGTTCGGCTCGTCGGCAAAAACGTCTAGCCCGGCAGCGGCGATGCTGCCGCCGGCAAGTGCGGCGGCAAGAGCTGGTTCGTCGACCGTGCTGCCCCGGCCGATATTGACGAAGACGCCGTTCGGCCCCAGAGCCGAAAGGATTTCGGCATTGACGGCCTTGTCCGTCGAGGCCCCACCGGGCGCCACCGAGATCAGCGTGTCGACCGCCTCGGCGAGACCTTTCAGCGTCGGGTGATAGTCATAGGGCAGGCCTTCGACGCGGCGCCGGTTGTGATAGGCGATGGGCAGTCCGAAAGCATCGAGCCGGCGGGCAATGGCGAGGCCGATGCGGCCCATGCCGAAGATGCCGACATGGCGACCGCGCAAAGTCAGCCGGCTCAGCGGATAGTTGCCGTTGCGCAGCCAATTTCCATCGCGCAGCCAGGCCTCGGCGCGCGGCAGTTCGCGGATGGTATTGATCAACAGGCCGAGCGCCGTATCGGCGACCTCTTCGGTCAGCACATCCGGTGTGTTGGTGACCATGATGCCGCGCCGTGCGGCGTGGTGGACATCGACCGAATCATAGCCGACGCCGAAATTGGCGATAATCTCGAGCTTTGGCAGCGCGTCCATCAACGCGGCGCTTATGCCGCCAAAGGCGGCTATGCCGCGCACGGTAAGGCGCATCTCGTCGGTGACCAGCGACGGATCGGCGCGTTCGATCCGGACGCGGCTGAACGCCCCGTCGATGCGGCCGACCGCATGGTCGTTGAACTGGCCCGGCACCAGAATGGTAACAGCTTGCTGGTCGGTTTTTGTCATGCACGTTCCACCGGTTTGCCGGTCGACTGGCGCACATGCAGTTCCGGCTTGATCAGTTCCTGCGACGGCCGCACCGTCTGTCCGTTGAGTTTGTCGAGCAGCGCGCTGGCAGCGCGGCGGCCAACCTCACGCTGGCCGTTCCAGACCGTGGTTAGCGCCGGCGTCGCGATCGCCGCCTCCTCGAGGTCGTCATAGCCCGTGACCGAAATGTCGATGCCCGGCACCAGACCAGCGCGGGCAATGCCGTTCATCAGGCCGATGGCTACGAGGTCGTTCCAGCAGCAGGCCGCGGTCGGCCTGTCCTTTAGCGCCAGGAACTGCCCGGCAGCCTCGAAGCCGGCCTGCTTGGTGCGCGGGCCGGCGATACGCCAGGACGGCCTGACCTCAAGCCCCGCCGCCTCCATGGCGTTGACATATCCCTGATAGCGGTCGCGGCCGGTCGACGTCTGATCGGTACCGCCGATCATTGCGATGCGCTTGTGGCCAAGCGAGATCAGATGGTTGGTGGCAAGCCCGGTGCCATAGGCATCGTCGCCGCGAAACACCGGCACGTCGGCACCTTCGACGGTGCGTGCAATCAGCACTGCCGGGAGACCGTTCTCCTCGGCCATGAATATGTCTTCGGGCGGCGTGCCGATGGCCGGCGACATGATTACCCCGTCAGCGCCGAGCTGCAGAAGCGTGTCGATGAAAGTGCGTTGTTTCTCGAGCTGGTCGTAGTGGTTCGACAGGATGAAGGTTTGCCGGCTGCGGTCAAGCTCGCTCTCTATCGAACGCAATATCTCGGCAAAGAACGGGTTCATGATGTCGTGAACGACGACGCCGACTATGCCCGAGCGCGAGGTGCGCAGGCTGGCGGCGCGGCGGTTGTAGATATAGCCGATGGCGCGGGCATGTTCCTTGATGCGGTCGCGGGTGCCGCCGGCGACCAGCGGGCTGTCGCGCAAGGCCAGCGAGACCGTGGCCGTGGACACGCCGAGCGCATCCGCGATGGTCGAAAGCTTGATCTTCTGTGCCAGCGCCCTGCGCTCCCGAAGCAATTTAAACTGTTTAAAGGCCGGCTCTTATGCCATCGATTCCGAGCAAATCAAAGTTTTTTTGCCAGCGCTTCCGCCTCCGCGTCCAGCGTCGCGCGGTTGCGCAAACGAAGCCGGTGCTCACGGTGAACGATGTAGAGGCCGCTGGCGACGATGACTGTGGCACCGACCAGCGTCCAGCGATCGGGAAACTGGTTGAAGACGATCAGGCCGGAGATGATCATCCAGATCATCTGCGAATAGGGATAGGGAGCCAGGGCCGTGGTGGTGGCAAGGCGATAGGCCTGCACAAGAAGCCAATGACCGATGGCGCCGAAGACGCCAAGCATCAGCAATATGAACCAGTGCCAGCCATCCTGCGGCAGCGAAGGCGAAAACGGCAGTGTCGGCAAAAGCAGCACGGCCGGCGCCAGCGCCGAAAACAGGATGAGGCTTTCGGAGGTTTCCGTAGCCGACATGCGGCGCGTCATGATGACGTGGAAACTGTTCGACAGCATCGAGCCGAGCGCAAAGAGATGGCCGACGCCAAAAACGCCGACGCCCGGCCGGGTGATGATGAGGACGCCGACAAAGCCGCTCATGATCGCCAGCCAGCGCCGCCAGCCGGCCCATTCGCCGAGCAACGGACCGGCAAGCGCGGTGATCACCATCGGGCCGAAGAAGTAGATCGAGGTGGTTTCCGCCAGTTGCAGCGTCCGCAGCGCCAGAATGTTGAACATCGTCGATCCGAACAGGAGCAGACCGCGCGTGATGTGCGCCGGCAGGTTGGCGGGACGAAAGCGCAGCGGCTCACGCCATCCGCGCAGAAACACGCCGACGATCAGCACATGGACCGCGAAGCGGGTCCAGGCGACGATCAGCGCCGAGACGCCGGCCAGGACAAGGTACTTGCTGCTGGTGTCGAGGAAGGTGAAAAACACATAGACGGAAAGCATGCACAGGATCGCCGCCGGCGATGTCGCGCTTTCGTCATGTCTTGGGGGAGCATTCAATTTCAGGCCGGACGGGAAGCAAGGCAGTCCTTCACCCATGCGGGAATTGTCGCCTGCGGGCAAGCCAAAAGAGGCTGACACAAGGACAGGCTCAGGTTTTGTTGCTGGTGGCCGGCGAGTCAGGCGTGCATGCGGGCGCCCTTGGTGATCCTGTCGACGAGTTTCTTTTCGGCGCGAAGCGCGATGCCGACCACCTTGGCATCCTCCGGCGCAAATTCGGCAAAGACGGCACGGTTGGCCAGATCATAACCAGTCGAAAACATTTCCTCGACATAGAGCGATACCGTCACACCACGCTCCAGCGCCCGCCGCTGGATCGCGCCGAGCGTCTGGCCGTCCGCCGAAAGCACGATGACCGGCTGGATCGACAGCGGGTTGTAGATATTGCCGGCGCGATCACGGTAGGGGTCGCCGATAATGTCGGGAAATTGCGCGACGATGCCGCTGGTCAGAAAGGTGGTGACATTGAGCTTTTGCCAGACGGGAAGATCATCCTTGAGCACGATTGCAAATTTCGTATCGAACATGCGACAGTTTCCAATCCGAAAGGGGCCAATCCGAGGCTGCGAGAAAAGCGATGCCGCACGGTCTAGACGGGGAAGCCTTTCAGGGTCTTGGACGTTTGTGCGTGGATGCAGCCGAAAACTGCATCGTACCGGCACCCCGTGCTGCCGGCATGGAACGCATCGAGGCCCGGTTCCACGGCAACGCCTTCGATCTCCATCGCCACGACACCTATGCGATCGGGGTGACGCTTTATGGCGTGCAGCGCTTCCGCTATCGCGGCCAAATGCATCTGAGCCTGCCTGGCCAGATCATTATCCTTCATCCCGACGAACTGCACGATGGCGGTGCCGGCACCGAAGACGGCTTGCGATACAGAATGCTCTATTTGGAGCCGTCCCTGATGCTCGACTGTCTCGGCGGCGGATCACTGCCGTTCGTGAGGAATGCCGTGGTGACAGACCGCGATCTCCGCGCGACGCTGCTTTCGGCGCTCGGGCCGCTGGATCAGCAACTGGACGAGCTGTTTGTCGTCGATTTCATGACGCAGCTTATGCAAAGCCTGGCCCGGCACGCCGGTCAGCCGGCGAAACCGGTAGCGAAAACGGCGTGGCGCGCCGCCAGCCTGGCGCGCGACTATCTGGAGGAAAATGTCGCGCGGATTGTACGTTCAGACGAATTGGAGGCGATAACCGGATTGGACCGTTATGCCCTGTCGCGGCATTTCCGCGCGACCTTCTCGACCAGCCCGCACCGGTTCCTGTTGATGCGCCGGCTTCAGCGAGCCCGCCGGATGATCGAAGCCGACGAGCCGCTGGCGCAAATCGCAATCGCCGCCGGCTTCAGTGATCAAAGCCATTTCAATCGGCATTTCAAGAAGGCGTTCGGCGTCACACCGGGACGTTGGTCGGCACTGACGCGGCGGCCGTCAGCGGCGAACGCGTGAGCTATTCAAGCATCTTGTCTTCGATATCCAGTTCGTCGTCCGGGAGCACCATTTCGCCGTTCGACAGGTTCGCCTCGACGCGGGCAAGCAGCTTGAACAGCGCTTTCTGATCCTTCTTGTCGAGACCCTTCAATGCCTGCTTTTCGGTCTTCTTCACCGATTTCTCGATGGCGTGGATGATTTCGCGGCCAGTGTCGGTGAGGAAAATATGCGCCTGGCGGGCATCGGCGGAGGAGGCGCGCTTTTCCAGAAAACCCTGCGCCTGCAGCCGGTTGATGGTCTTGGTGATGGTCGGCGGACGCACGCCGAGGCGGCCGGCAAGGTTGCCGGGCGTCTGCCCATCCTCGCGGTCGAGCGCCAGCATGATCTGGTCCTGGCCGGCATAGAAACCATGCGCCAGAAGCCGGGCGGCGAGCGCCGTGCGCGCCAGCCGCGCCGCCGAATGCAGCCGGCTCATTGTTGCAGTCTTGTCCGCCTTGGCCATGCTCATCCCTCCTCGGCCGAACCGGAGCGGACAGCATAGAAGCAGGCCGCCGGTTGGCAATGACCATCGAAAACATTCCGGCTCGGAAAATAGCTTTGCCGGCAAGCATCGCGGTGTTCGCCGTGGCTAATGCCAGATGTTTATTTCAGTTAGATGACAAACGACTTTCCGCAATGGCTGGATGGGACATGACGAGGCGTTCTCAACCGGCCTTCACCGCGACCACCATCAAGGCCTGAAAGGCGTCCGCCATTTCCCGCAGCGCTGCCTGCGACAGCAGCCCGGCCTGCCGCGCAATGCCGTCCCGCGCGTTCGATGTATCGCGTTTGCCCGGGCGATCTTTATAGGGCGCGACGGTGGCGAATATCTGCTCGCTGAGGCTGTCGGGGAAGAACATCTGGCCGGTCATTACGGAGCGGTCGTCAGGGAAAATCTTGAAATGGATGTGCGTGGTGCGGCCGCGATACCAGCCGGGATAGATGGTGGCGAAAGAAGCGATGCCGCTTTCATCGGTTCTCTGCCAGCCCCGCAGAAAACTCTGGCCGGACGTGTCGATATCCTGCCCGTCGCCCTGTCCGGGATAACCGGAATAGGCGCCCTGGGCGTCGCAATGCCAGATGTCGACGCGTGCGCCGGGAAGCGGCCGGCAGGCGGCGTCGACGATTTGCAACCGCACATTGAGGGCGATGCCCTTCTTGCCCTCGGTGATATCGGCGCGTTCGAGCTTCGGGTCGAAATAGAACGGCCCTTCGGCGACCTCGGGCGTGATGGCGCAGACGCCGGCACCGGCTTCGAACAAAGCAAGCCCGGCATAGGGCGAAACCTTCCCGGCCCTTGCACCGGCGGGCAGGAATATGCCGCAAGCGGTAACCGCAACGAGACGGAGCGCCTGCCGACGGCTTAGTGGCAAGGACTTGTCGGACATCTGGCGTCTCTTCAATGCGAACAGCCCTCGTGAAATGACCCTTTGCCGTCTAAGCCCACCGCCAACCCGCGCCAATGAAAGTTCGGCAATGTGAGGAAAGTTCGGCAATACCAGCCTCTCTTTGGTCCACCGGTTTGGCTGGTGCAAAAGCCGAGCACACATCCTATATGGAGCCGACAATCCCTATTCGAGGCACAATATGAGCGACGCACAGACGCAGATCCCCGTAACCGTCCTCACCGGCTATCTTGGCGCCGGCAAGACGACACTGCTCAACCGCATCCTTTCGGAAAACCATGGCAAGCGCTACGCGGTCATCGTCAATGAATTCGGCGAGATCGGCATCGACAACGAGCTGATCGTGGAATCCGACGAGGAAATCTACGAGATGAACAATGGCTGCGTCTGCTGCACCGTGCGCGGCGACCTGATCCGCGTCGTCGAAGGCCTGATGCGCCGGCCCGGCCGCTTCGACGCCATCGTCGTCGAGACCACAGGCCTCGCCGATCCCGTGCCGGTAGCACAAACCTTCTTCATGGACGACGACGTGCGTTCCAAGACCAGGCTCGATGCGGTGGTGGCGCTGGTCGACGCCAAGCACTTGCCGCTGCGCCTCAAGGATTCCCGCGAGGCCGAGGACCAGATCGCCTTTGCCGACGTCGTCGTGCTCAACAAGACCGATCTCGTCACCCCCGAAGAGCTGAGCAAGGTTGAGGCAACGATCCGCGCCATCAACCCGGCGGCACGCATCCATCGCACCACGCGCGCCAGCGTGGCGCTGTCCGAGGTGCTGGATCGCGGTGCGTTCGACCTGTCCCGAGCGCTGGAGAACGATCCGCACTTCCTCGAGGCGCATGACGATCACGACCATCATGATCATGATCATGATCATGACCACCACCACCATGATCACGACGGCCATGATCACCACGATCATGACGGCCATCATCATGCGCACCCTTCCGACATCCATGACGTGACCGTGCAGTCGGTGTCGCTGCGCGGTGGCGAGATGGACCCGAAAAAGTTCTTCCCGTGGATCGAGAAGGTCACCCAGATGGAAGGCCCGAACATCCTGCGGCTGAAAGGGATCATCGCGCTGAAAGGCGATGACGAGCGCTATGTCATCCAGGGCGTGCACATGATCATCGAGGGCGACCACCAGCGCGCCTGGAAGGACGGCGAGAAACACGAGAGCCGGCTGGTGTTCATCGGACGCGAACTCGATGCCGAGCGGCTGAAGACAAGCTTCGAGGCCTGCCAGGCCGCTTGATTTAGCTACCTTCTTCCTTTTCCCCCTTGTGGGAGGAGGGGCAGCCGCAACGCTGGCGCTCTCTCCTCACGACGATCCGAAGCACGGGTTGAGACGCGCAGCCCAACCCCTTAAGGGTGAGGCAGCAGAAACCTCGGACGGAATTATCTCTCATGCCCACAGTCGCCCCGCTCGATCTCGAAGGCCACTGCCTCGCCGCCGTGTTCCTCGGCGACGTGCCGCACTTTGCGCTTGCTGACGGCACAATCCATCGGCTCGACCACGGCCACAAGACGGTGCAGGCCAATGACGGGATGCTCGCCGCCTTCCATGATGCGGCGAACGACCGGCTGATCACCGGTGGTGAGGACGGCAGGATCTTTGCCGTGACCGCTGGCGGCAATACCGCGGAATTGGCGACCGCAGGCAAAAAATGGATCACCAGCGTCGCCGCCGGGCCGCAAGGCGCTGCTGCCTATGCTTCGGGCAAGATTGCCTATGTGCGCTTTGCCGACGGCAAAACCAGGGAATTCTCGCATCCGCGCTCGGTCGAGGGGCTGGCCTTCTCGCCCAAGGGCATGCGCTTCGGCGTTGCCCGCTACAATGGCGCGACGCTGCATTTCCCGGCCGCCGACGGCAAGCCGGTCGAACTCGAATGGGCCGGTGCCCACACCGGCATCACCTTCTCGCCGGACGGCGGCTTCGTCGTCACCACCATGCAGGAAAACGCGCTGCATGGCTGGAAGCTCGCCGACGGCAAGCACATGCGGATGTCCGGCTACCCCGGCAAGGTCAAAAGCCTGTCGTGGAGCGCCAAGGGCAAATGGCTGGCGAGTTCCGGCGCGCCGGCGGCGATCGTCTGGCCGTTTTCAGGCAAGGACGGGCCGATGGGCAAGGCGCCGCTGGAACTCGGCACGCGCGGCATTGCGATGGTCACCTCCGTCGCCTGTCACCCGAGCCAGGACGTCGTTGCTGTCGGCTATGATGACGGCATGGTGATGGCGGTGCGTTTCGCCGACGCCAGGGAAGTGCTTTTGCGCCGGCCGGGCAAGGGCGCCGTCACCTCGATGATGTGGGACAGGCAAGAGCGCCGCGTCGTCTTCGGCAGTGCTGCCGGCGACTGCGGCGTCATCGATATTTCGGCGTAGCCTGTTACTTACTCGGCTCCGCAAGATACTTTGCCGGTCAATTCATCCGGTTTGCCGTCCTTTTCGGCATCAGCCGTAACATCATAGATTGAGAGCAAATAGCGGCCGTCATAGACGCCTTCGTCGCTGGCCTTGGTCAGGATCGCCAGTTCGACATAGCCATAGGCGTTTTCGACCTGCCGTTCGTGGTAGACAAGCAGCCGCAGTTCCTTGTTGTCGAGCCAATATTGCGTGAGGTTCTGATCCCCGAACACCGTCTTGCGCAGACTGTCGGCAGCCGGCCTGCCCAGAATTTCGAGCTCGCCGCTAAAATTGAAGGTCGGCCCGCCCATGCCTCTGGTGACCCCGGCACCGACCTGAAATTTGACGGCTGCATCCTCGGCGGAACACCAGATGCCGCCCGACGCCAGAGCCGCACCAACCGACGACAGCAGCGTTGCTGCGCAGACGATCGCCCGCACCATCTTGTCCCCTCCGGCCGAAGTACCATTGGCGCCCGAAGGCGGCTCGCGGTCAAGCGCCTGTTTCCATTTAAATGACCGCTGACCCAACACAGGGCAGCCGCCCGGCCAATTGCGGTGGCGGATGCCGATTGTCTAAACTGCGACTGAGAGGGGCCGCCATGAACGTCATCGACCATGCAAAGACTTCCATCGGCGGCATCGGCCCGGCCCGGATCGCCGAGTTGTACGAGACCGAGGCAGAAGTCTTCCGCCGGGCGCGGCCGAAATCGATGGCCATAATCGGCAATGGCTTGCCCGGCTTCTTCGGCGGCGTGCCGATGCACTGGATGAACGACTGGCCGACGCCTTTCCCGATTCTGGTCGACAGCGCCAGGGGCGCCACGATCACCGACATCGACGGCAACCGACTGGACGATTTCTGTCTTGGCGACACCGGCTCGATGTTCGGCCATTCGCCGCCGCCGGTCGCCCGCGCCATCCGCCGGCAGGCCGGACGCGGCCTGACTTATATGCTGCCCAGCGAAGACGCACTGGCCATCGGGCCGCTGCTGAAACAGCGGTTCGGCCTGCCTTTCTGGCAGATCGCAACGACGGCGACCGACGCCAACCGCTTTGCGTTACGCGTTGCCCGCGCCGTCACCAGCCGCGAGAAGATTCTGGTCTTCAACGGCTGCTATCACGGCTCGGTCGACGAGACTATGGTGCGGCTGATCGACGGCAGACCGGTCAACCGGCCGGGATTGGCCGGCGAGTTCCGCGACCTGACACGGGCAACTGATGTCGTCGAGTTCAACGATCTGCCGGCGCTCGACGCGGCACTCCGGGGCAACGATGTCGCCTGCGTCATCACCGAGCCGGTGCTGACCAACTCCTGCATGGTGCTGCCCGAAGCCGGCTTTCATGATGGCTTGCGGCGTCTTACTCGTGCGACCGGCACGCTGCTGCTAATCGACGAGACGCATACCATCTCGACCGGTCCCGGCGGCTATACGAGAAAATTCGGGCTGGAGCCTGATCTGTTCGTGCTCGGCAAGCCGATCGCCGGCGGCGTGCCGGCCAGTGTGTGGGGGATGAGCGAGGACGTCGCGACCCGCTATGCCGCCTATAACAGGGTGAAGGAACCGGGCTATTCAGGCATGGGGACGACACTGTCGGGCAATCCGCTGCAATTCGCGGCGATGCGCGCCGCATTGGAAGAGGTGATGACCGACGAGGCCTACGGCCATATGGATCATCTGGCGCGGCGGCTCGACGCCGGACTGACCGCCGTCATCGACCGCTACCGGCTGCCCTGGCATGTCTCACGTGTCGGCGCCCGCGTCGAGTTCATCTGCGCGCCCGGCCCGCTGAGGAATGGCGGCCAAGCGGAAGCAGCCCATGCGCCCGAACTCGAAGCGGCGATCCATGTCGCGCTGGTCAATCGCGGCGTGTTGATCGCGCCCTTCCACAACATGATGCTGATCTCCCCGGCCACGAGTGCGGCCCAGGTGAACCGGCTGATCAGCGCCTTCGCGGCGGTTGCGGCCAGGCTCACGGCGTGAGACAAGCTTGCGACATGAGAGAAGCACGCAAGCCAGATTTGAGTTCCATAGTGACGTCACCTTCGGGTTCCACGCCCGCAGAGGCGCGAGCCTTTCTCGAGGCCCATCCCGAGATCGAAGCCTTCGATATCGTGCTGACCGACGCCAACGGTGTCGGGCGCGGCAAGATCGTGCGCCGGCACGAACTGATGAGCATCTTCGAGAACGGCCGGCACATGCCGATCTCGATCCTCGGCCTCGATATCACCGGCGAGGACGTGCACGAGACCGGGCTGATCTGGACGACTGGCGACGGCGATCTCCGGGCATGGCCGATCCCTGGCACGCTGGTGCCGCTGTTCGGCACGCAGCCGCCGCGCGGCCAGGTGCTGATGGCGATGTACCATCTCGACGGTCAGCCGATGTCGTCCGACCCGCGGCTGGCGCTCGCCCGCCAGGTGGATATCCTTGCGGCCAAGGGCCTGCATCCGGCCGGCGCCTTCGAACTCGAATTCTTCCTGCTCGCCAACGAGCGCGATGCCGAAGGCAAGGTGCAGCCGGCGCACGCGGTGCTCGACGGACGCCGCTCGGCCAAGACGGAGGTCTATTCCGTCGACCATCTGCACGGCATGGAGCCACTGTTTTCCGACATCTATGCTGCAGCCAAGGTGCAAGGCATCCCCGCCGAGACGGTCATCTCGGAATATGCGCCCGGTCAGTACGAATTGACGCTCAACTACCGCAAGGACGTGATGCGGGCGGCTGACGATCTCGTCATGCTCAAGCGTCTGGTGCGGGCGCAGGCGCGCCGTCATGGTGTCACCGCTTGCTTCATGGCCAAGCCGATCGAGAAATATGCCGGCTCGGGCATGCATTTTCATGTCTCGCTGCTGGACGATGCCGGCAAGAATGTCTTTGCCGAAACCGGCGGTGAAAGCTGGTCGCTGCCGCTGCTGCGCGGCCTCGGCGGACTGATCCAGACGATGGCGGAATCGATGCTGGTCTTTGCGCCGCATGCCAACTCGTGGCGGCGCTTCGTCTCGCAATCCTATGCGCCGGTGGCGCCGACTTGGGGTGTCAACAACCGTTCGGTGGCACTGCGTGTGCCGGCCGGCGACGCAAAAAATCGGCGCATCGAGCACCGGCCGTCGGGCGTCGACGCGAATCCTTACCTGGTGGCAGCAACGGTGCTGGCAGGCATCGTCAAAGGCCTTGACGAAGGCCTCGATCCCGGTCCCGAAACCACAGGCAATGGCTACGAATCGGCCGTCACGCGCACGACGATGCCGGTCGACTGGCGTGCCGCGATCGAGGCGGCAAGGGCGTCGAGCTTCCTCAAGGGCGCATTGGGCGAAGACCTGCACCGGACGTTCGTGGCGATCAAGCAATCGGAATATCTGCGCGTAGCGCGCACGGTCAGCGAACTGGATTATCACCTCTATCTACATGAGGTGTAGGGCATTACATCGTCGGCCATCCGCCGTCGAAGGGCCCATGCGGAATAATTTCAGCGGAACCTTCGGCGGGCTTTGCTCATTGCGTGTCTGATTGCAGGAGCGAACAAGGCCGCCTTAGTCATGATCGCCAGGATGCAGACAACCCCGACGCCGCACCATGCCAAGGTGCAGGCAAGAAGCTTGCCTGCAAGCAAGTCTCTGGAAACGACAGAAATCGACGCCAGAACGATTCCTGAACTGCGCGAAACGGCCAAGATCTGCCGCCGCTGTCCGCTATGGCACGACGCCACGCAGACGGTGTTCGGTGAAGGCCCTGATAAAGCCAAGGTGATCTTCGTCGGCGAACAGCCGGGCGACCAGGAGGATCTGGCGGGCAAGCCTTTCGTCGGCCCGGCCGGCAAGGTGTTCGACGCGATCCTGGACGATGCGGGCGTCGATCGGCTGAAAGTCTACGTCACCAACGCAGTCAAGCATTTCAAGTTCGAGCCGCGCGGCAAGCGGCGCATCCACTCGAAGCCCAATGCCGGCGAGGTGCAGGCTTGCCGCTGGTGGCTCGACAAGGAGATCGATCTGATCAAGCCCAATCTGGCGGTTGCGCTCGGCGCAACGGCGGCGCAGGCGCTGCTCGGCAAGGTGGTGCCGATCATGAAGATGCGCGGGGCGGTGGTGGAGCGCGACGATGGCTTGCGTGTCTTCGTCACCATCCACCCGTCCTTCATCCTGCGCATTCGCGAGCCGGCGGATAAGCAGGCAGAACGCGACCGGTTCCTGCAGGATATGAGAGCGGTGAAAAAGCTGATGGCCGCCTGAGCTATTTGATCAATATCGCCCGGAAATCGTTGACGTTTGTGCCGGTCGGACCGGATACGAAAAGGTCGTCTACGGCATTGAATGCCGTCCAGGCGTTGTTGCCGGCAAGCAGGGCCTTGGCATCGACGCCCGCCTTACGCATCCGCGACACCGTCGAGCCGTCGGCGAAGGCGCCGGCATTGTCTTCCGAACCGTCTATGCCGTCGGTGTCGGCGGCCAGTGCGTGCACGCCCGCCATGCCGCTGATGCCAATGGCGAAGGCGAGCAGGAATTCCGAGTTGCGACCGCCTTTGCCTTTTGCGCGCAAGGTCACCGTCGTCTCGCCGCCGGACAGGATCAGAACCGGTTTTGCAAACGGCCGGTTGCGCGTCGCCACTTCGCGCGCGATCGCGGCGTGGACGCCGCCGACCTCACGCGCTTCGCCCTCGATGGAATCGGAGAGAATGACCGCCTGAATGCCTTGGCGCTTTGCTTCGGCCGCTGCGGCTTCCAGCGAGACGCCGGCGGAAGCGATCAGATGCACCTCGTTGCGGATAAAACGCGGGTCGTCCGGTCGTGGCGCATCGGCCGCCGGCGAATTGATATGCGCCATGACCGAAGCCGGCAGGTTCATGCCATAGGCAGCGATCGACGCCAATGCGTCCTTACGACTGCCTATATCCGGTACGGTCGGACCAGAAGCGACCAGAGCCGGATCGTCGCCCGGAATGTCAGAAACAACCAGCGAGACCACCTTGGCTGGATATGCGGCGGCCGCCAGCCTGCCGCCCTTGATTGTGGAAAGATGTTTGCGGATGGTGTTCATCGCGGCGATCGGCGCGCCGGAGGCGAGCAGCGCCTCGCTGACGGCGATCTCGTCGGCCAGCGTCAGACCTTCGGCAGGTGACGGCAGCAGCGCCGAGCCGCCGCCCGAAATGAGCGCCACGACGAGGTCGTCCGCAGTCAGTCCCTGGACTTTTTCGAGCAGCCGCCGGGAAGCTGCGAGCCCCGCGGCATCCGGCACCGGATGCGCCGCCTCGATGATCTCGATGCGCCGGCAGGCCGCGCCATAGCCGTAGCGGGTGACGACCAAACCTTCGATCGGCCGGTCCCACACTTTCTCGAAAGCCGCCGCCATCTGCGCCGAGCCTTTTCCTGCACCGATGACGATCGTGCGGCCCTTCGGCCTTGCCGGCAAATGATCTTTGATCGTCCTCTGGGGATCGGCGGCGGCAACGGCGGCGTTGAAGATGGCGGTGAGGAAGGGCTTGGGGTCTACCTCTGTCATTTTGCTTCCGCCGGCAATGCCAGCTCGCGCGCGTCGATGCGGAGATGCTCACACAGCGCATCGACCACCACGCCGTGGTCCTCACCCTCCGGCAGGCCCGAGACGGCGATCACGCCGATGACGCCGGCGCCCTTGACAGTGATGGGAAAGCCGCCGCCGGCCAGCACATAGTCGGCAATATCCAGTCCCTCGCCAGGCTTGAAGCTGCGGTCGGGGCGCTGCTGCTCCAGCACCATGCGGTAGGTGCTTTTCAAGAACCGTCGCACCACGTTGATCTTGCGCCGCGCCCAATCCGGATTGGAAGCATTCGAGCCGGGCATTGCCGCATAGAACAGCGGCCGGTCGAAGGTTCTGATATCGACGATGATCGGCAGGTTTTCCTTGAGAGCCCGGTCGCGGATCGCCGAGCCGATCTCGAAAGCGACGGCTTCATCGAAGGCCGAAAAGACAAGCGTGGCTTCCTGTTTCTTGATCAGAGCGATGTCGTCCGCAACGGCCATGTCGTTCCCCTGTCAACTTCGCCGCACGCTTTGCCGGATGGCTGCCGCACGGTCAAGCCGGTCGCATGCGACAGCTAAACCGCCATGTCGGTCTTGGCCGCGCGGCCGGCGACATAGACCTCGCGCACGGCGCGGTCGTCGCCGAGCGTCTGCAGCAGAAACAATTCCTCGGCGAGCGTGTCCGCCGTCTCGACCCGCAGCCGCATCGCCGGCGTGGCGCGGGCGTCGAGCACGACGATATCTGCGTCGCTGCCTTCCTCCAGAGTGCCGATCTTTTCCGCAAGCGACAGCGCCTCGGCATTGCCGCGGGTCAATTGCCAGAACGACTGGAACGGATTGAGCTTCTCGCCGTTCAGCGCGATCACCTTGTAGCCCTCGTCCATGGTGCGCAGCATCGAATAGTTGGTGCCACCGCCGACATCGGTGGCGGCGGCGATGCGAAGCGGCTTCTCGCGGCGGCGATAGCGCTGATAATCGAAAAGGCCCGAGCCGAGAAACAGGTTGGAGGTCGGGCAGAACACCGCCACCGAGCCGCTATCGGAAAGTGCGTCCGCCTCGCGTTCCGAGAGATGGATGCAATGGCCGAACAGGCTTCTTCGGCGGAGCAGCCCGTAATGCTCATAGACATCGGTATAGTCGCGCGCCTGCGGATGAAGCTGCTGCGTGAAGGCGATCTCGGCATGGTTTTCCGACAAATGCGTCTGCATGTGCAGATCAGGATATTCGCGGCAGAGCGCGCCCGCCATCTCCAATTGCTCGGGCGACGAGGTGATGGCGAAGCGCGGGGTGATGGCATAGTGCTGGCGCCCCTTGCCGTGCCACTCCTCGATCAACGCCTTGCTGTCGTCATAACCCGATTGCGGCGTGTCGAGCACGCCTTCCGGCGCGTTGCGGTCCATCATCACCTTGCCAGCGATATTGAGCATGTTGCGGTCATGCGACTCGGCAAAGAACGCTTCGGCAGATTCCTTGTGCACCGAGCAATAGGCTGCGACAGTCGTCGTGCCGTGGCGCAACACTTCATCCAGGAACAGCCTGGCGATACGGCGGCCATGCTGGGCGTTCTGGAATTTGGTCTCTTCCGGAAAGGTGTAGGTGTTCAGCCAGTCGAGCAGCTCGGCGCCGAAGGAAGCGATGACCTGCATCTGCGGAAAATGCGCGTGCGCATCGATGAACCCGGGCAGCAGCAGATGTGGCCTATGGTCGATCTTTTTTGTTCCCTCGCCCGCCTTTCTCTCGACTTCGGCATAGGCGCCAGCGGCAACGATCCTTCCGTCGCGCATCAGCAAGCCGCCATCTTGCTCGTAGCGCCAGGCGGAATGGTCGTCGACAGTTTCTGGCCAGCGCAAAAACGACAGCGTGCGGCCGCGCAGGAGCGTGCTGGTCATGCTATTTCCCCGCGCCTTCGAACCAGGCTACCAGCAGTGCCCGTTCCTTGTCGGTGATCTGGGTGACGTTGGCGGGCGGCATGGCGTGGCTGCGTCCGGCCTGCAGGTAGATCTCGCCGGCGTGCTCGGCGATGCCGGCATCGGTATCGAGCATCACGCCCTTGGGCGCGTGGTAAATGCCCTCGTAGGACGGCTCCGCCGCATGGCACATCGAACAGCGGCCAAGCACCGTATCACGCACGGCGGGAAAATGCGCCGAGGCGACGTAGACCTGTGCCGCCGAGGACGTTTTGACCTCGCCGGTCAGCAGCTTCGGTGCCGTCGACAGCCAGATGATGACGACGAACAGGACGGCGGCGGCCAGCCAGGTCCAGGTCGGATTGCCTTTGCGCGCATGCCTGGTGTTGAAATAGTGCCGGATCAGCACGCCGATGATGAACACCAGCGAGGCAATGACCCAGTTGAACTCTGTGCCGAACGCCAGCGGATAATGGTTCGACAGCATCAGGAACAAAACCGGCAGCGTAAGGTAGTTGTTGTGCAGCGAGCGCTGTTTGGCGATCTTGCCGTATTTCGGATCGGGCTTACGGCCGGCGATCAGGTCGGCGACTACGATCTTCTGGTTGGGGATGATGACCATGAAAACGTTGGCCGACATGATCGTCGCGGTGATGGCGCCAAGATGCAGGAAAGCGGCGCGGCCGGTGAACAGGTGGGTCAGGCCCCAGGCGATGAACACCAGCACGCCGTAGAGCACCAGCATCAGGCCGGTGTCGCTGTTGCCAAGCGGCGAACGGCACAAGAGATCGTAGACCACC
Source organism: Mesorhizobium sp. M0045 (assembly GCF_040323385.1). Taxonomy (NCBI): domain Bacteria; kingdom Pseudomonadati; phylum Pseudomonadota; class Alphaproteobacteria; order Hyphomicrobiales; family Phyllobacteriaceae; genus Mesorhizobium; species Mesorhizobium sp. M0045. The sequence continues at coordinate 31,848 of NZ_JAMYUY010000023.1, read as the reverse complement.
CAGCCGACGCCGATCGTCGCCAGCGACAGCAAGATGCCTGCAGGCACCGACATGGCAAGCACATTCGGATCGATCAGGAACAGGTCCGCCCCGGCATAGTAGACGACGCACAGCATGGCGAAGCCCGACAGCCAGGTGGCGTAGGATTCCCATTTGAACCAGGTCAGGTGCTCGGGCATTTCGGCCGGCGCCACCAGATATTTCTGCACGTGGTAGAAGCCGCCGCCATGCACCTGCCATTCCTCGCCGAAGGCTCCGGCAGGCATGCCCGGACGCTGGCGCAGCCCGAGGTCGAGCGCGACGAAATAAAAGGACGATCCAATCCAGGCGATGCCGGTGACGACGTGCAGCCAGCGCACGGCGAAACTCAGCCAATCCCAGAATATCGCGAAATCCATCATGAAAAATCGTCCCTGCCGATCGGCTGACTTTACGGGTTGGAGCGCAAACGGAAAGGGCCGAGACGCACGATGACTTTCAAAAAAAATTGGAAAATACTAGGCTGATCATACGCAGCCACATGAGAGCCACGAAAGCCGCATGGCCTATCTCGATAACATCGCCGTTTTCGTCCGTGTCGTCGAGCTCGGCAATTTGTCGGCGGCTGGGCGCGACATGCGCATTTCGCCGGCGGTCGCTTCCAACCGGATCAAGGAGCTCGAGAAGCACCTGGGCGTCAGGCTGTTCAACCGTACGACGCGGCAGTTGATGCCGACCGAGCACGGCACGGTGTTCTACTCCGGCGCCAAGCAGGTGCTGGAGGCGGTCACCGAGGCGGAAGCGGCGGTCAGCGCATTATCCGGCCAGCCGCGCGGCACCATAAAGGTGACAGCGCCGCTCGGCCTCGGGCGGCGGCTGGTAGCATCCGGCATCCCGGATTTCCACGACAGGTACCCCGATATCGAGGTACGACTCCGGCTTTCCGATCACAATGTCGATATCATGAAGGAAGGCATCGACGTTGCCTTCCGGCTGGGCATCATCGAGGATTCCAGCCTGAGGATGCGCGGCATTATGGAATGCGAGCGCGTGCTGGTGGCGGCCCCGCAATATCTGGAAGTGCGCGGCGAGCCGAGCGAGCCGCAGGAGTTGATCGGCAAGAAACACGATTGCCTGATGCTGCGCTATTCCGGCGCGCGTGAATATGTCTGGACGCTGCAGACGCCGAACGGCCCGCAAAAGTTCGAGGTGCACGGCCCTTACGATACCGATGATGGCGACGTGCTGACCGGCTGGGCGCTGTCCGGCCGCGGCATCATCAACAAGCCGCGCTTCGAGGTCGAGCCGTTTATCCGCGACCAGCGGCTGAAGGTGATCCTGAGCAATACGCCGCCGACGCCGGTGCAGTTTGCCGCCGTCTACCCACACAAAAAGCTGCAGGATCCGAAGGTGCGGCTGCTGCTCGATTTCATGGCCGAGCGCTGCCAGCGGCTGATCCGGGATATTCTGGCCGGCAAATGATCGCCGGCTGGCCGGTTTCTTTCCGTCCAGCCGACGAGATAATTCCCAAGGAATCTCGCTCAACAGGGAAAAGCGATGGCCGACGGCGCCACAATGTGTCTCGCCGTTTCACTGTCTCCGGAAGCCGCTCCTTCCCATCCGCCCGGCGCCGGCCCGGACTTCAGTCTGCTGGCGCGGTTCGTGCAAGAAGCCGAAGCGGCCGGCCTGGACATGGTGTTGCTCGGCGATTCCGCGCCGGTTGCAAGTGGGCCGAACCGGCAAATGCGCTTCGAAGCGACGACCTTGCTGGCAGCGCTGGCTACGGTGACAAGCAGGATCGGCCTCGTCGCGGCAGCGTCGACGGTCGCCCATCAGCCCTACAATCTCGCGCGTCGTTTCGCCTCGCTCGATATTATCAGCCATGGTCGCGCCGGCTGGAACGCGAGCATGACGCCCGAACCGCGCGAGGCGGCCAATTTCAGCCGGCCGGAAGGCTTTTCCGGCGACGATTTCCGCCTGCGCGCAGAGGAATTCATCGGCATCGTGCAAGGTTTGTGGAAAGGCTGGGACGCGGACGCGCTGCTGTTCGACAAAGTTGCCGGCCGCTTCTTCGATCCCGAGAAGATGCACCTTCTCGACCACAAGGGGGAATATTTTTCCGTGCGCGGGCCGCTCAACGTAGCGCGGTCGCCGCAGGACGCGCCGGTGCTGGTCATGTCCGGCCTGTCCGAGCCGGCCATGGATGTTGCCGCCCGCACCGCCGATGTCGTCCTGCTGGATGCGCCATCGATCGAGCCGGCGAAGGCTGGCGATCTGAAGCGCCGTGCGCTTGCCTCCGGGCGCAGGCCGGAGGCGCTGAAAGTGCTGATGAACGTTACCGGCAGCGCCGAAATAACCGCCGCGCCGGACCTGTTTGCGGACAGGCTCGAAGAGTGCTTTCGCTCGAAAGCCTGCGACGGTTTCAACATCGCCATGCCGTTCACATCGGCGCTCGACGATTTCGTCGGTCTCGTGCTGCCGGAGCTTCGCCGCCGCGGCCTTGTCCGGTCCGGCTACAGCGCGGCGACACTGCGCGCCCATCTCGGGCTTGCAGGGGAGGATCGGCAATGAGCGCCGGTCGGGGCCAGATGAAGCTCGGCGCCTTCCTGTGGGCGACAGGCCACCACATCGCCGCCTGGCGCCATCCGCAGGCGCATGTCACGGCCGGTATCGACATCGATCATTACATCCAGCTGGCGCGGACGGCGGAAGCGGCAAAGTTCGACATGATCTTCTGCGAGGACGCCGCCGGCGTGCGCGAGGCCAATGTCAACATCGCCAGCCAAACGTCGCGCTCGATCGGCTTCGAGCCGATCAGCCTGCTTGCGGCGCTCGCGGTGCAGACGGAGCGCATCGGCCTCGTCTCAACGGCGTCGACGAGCTATAACGAGCCTTACGGGCTGGCGCGAACCTTCCTGTCGCTCGACCATCTGAGCGGCGGCCGAGCCGGCTGGAACCTTGTCACTTCGGCCAGCCAGATCGAGGCCGCCAATTTCGGCTCGACCGGACTGCGCCCACATGCGGACCGCTACGAACGCGCGCGCGAATTCGCTGCCGTGGTTGCTGGCCTTTGGCAAGGCCAGGATGGACACGAAGGCAGAAGTTTTTCGGTGCGTGACCCGCTCGATCTGTCGCGCTCGCCACAAGGTGCACCGGTTATGGTCCAGGCGGGAGCGTCGGATGAGGGCCGCGATCTCGCCGCCCGGACCGCCGATGTGGTGTTCACTGCGGCGCAAACATTCGAGGAGGCAAAGGCCTTCTACGACGACCTCAAGGGACGGCTGGCGGCCCATGGGCGCGAGCCGGAGGACGTCAAGATCATGCCCGGCGTCGCGCCGGTCGTCGCGGCAAGCGAAGCGGAAGCCCGGGCAAAACATGATGAACTGCAGGAGCTGATACCGGACGATGTCGGTGTCGCGCTGCTTTCCAGCTATCTCAGCATATCCGATCTCGCGCGCTATCCCATCGACGGACCGCTGCCCGAGCTGCCGGCCAGCGAAGGCATGCAGAGCCGGCAGGCGCTCGTCATCGAGCAATCACGCCGCGACAAGCTGTCCATTCGCCAGCTTGCCCGTCATTTCGCCGGCGCGCGCGGCCATTGGCGCGTCGTCGGAACGCCCGCCCAGATCGCCGACGAGCTCGAGGCACGCTTCGAAGGGGGCGCGGCAGACGGTTTCAACGTCATGCCATCCTATTTTCCCGGCCAACTCGATGCCTTTGCCACACTAGTCGTGCCGGAGCTGCAGCGGCGCGGGCTGTTCCGTATGGATTATGAAGGCAGCACGCTGCGCGACCATCTGGGCTTGAAAAGGCCGGCGTAAACGACGAGCGGAACGAAAGTCGGAGATCGCCGTTTTGGCATGCTGTGCCGCGCGGCGATGAGGGCGTCTGCGCGCATGTTCGATTGACCTTCCACAAACTTCGCCCTTTTTTAAACCAAGCGGACGCAACCGCCACAGGAGCCGATCATGGATGCCATCGCCACCCGCAACGACCTGCAATCCAATGCCAAGAAAGAGTGTATCGATCTTCTCAATGCCCGCCTCGCCGACGCCATCGATCTGGCCTTGATCACCAAGCAGGCGCACTGGAACGTCAAGGGACCGCAATTCATCGCCATCCACGAGATGCTCGACACGTTCCGCGAGGAGATCGACGGCCATGTCGACACCATCGCCGAGCGCGCCGTACAACTCGGCGGGACGGCGCTCGGCACATCGCAACAGGTGTCGAAGGCGACTATGCTCGAGGCCTATCCGACCGACATCCACAAGACCCGGGATCATCTGGCGGCGCTGATCGACCGCTATGCCGCAACCGCCAAGCGGGCACGCGCGGCGATCGACGAGGCGGCTGGCGCGGGCGATGCCGACACTGCCGACATCTTCACCGCCTATTCACGCTCGCTCGACAAATTGCTGTGGTTCCTTGAGGCGCACACGCAGGAGAAGGAATAGCCAAAACGTCAGCCGGCCATCGCCTTGCGGCGAGGGGTTTTGGACTGAGCGGACGGTGCCGCCGCATGGCCGGCCAACGCCGTCATAATCTCGGCTACGGCGAGTGCGGCGATCACCTGCGGGCGCTTGTCCTTAACGGCATCGCCGCCGATCGGCGAGACGAGGCGGGCAAATTCCGCCTCGCTTCCGTCCGCCGATTTCAGGAACCAGTTCCGGAACGTCGCCTTCTTGGTTCTGGAGCCGATCATGCCGACATAGGCGGCATCCCGGCGTTTCAGAGCCTCGGCAACGATCAGGAAGTCCAGCGCATGGTCATGGGTGAGGACGACGAAGGCCGATCCAGCCGGGGCTTCGCGCACCATCGCCTCAGGCATCGGCGTCAGCTTGGTTTCGACTGCTTCCGGCATGCCTTTGAGCGCCTCGGCTCGCGTCTCGACAACGACGATATGCACCGGCAGCAAGGCCATCGCCGAGGCCAGCGCTTGGCCGACATGGCCGCCGCCGAGGATGTAGACATGCGGTAGCTGCGCTTCCTCGGCTTCCGCCGCCGCAACCAGCTTGGCTTCAAGTGCGGGGTCGACCAGCTGGATCAGCAGCTCGACCCTGCCGCCGCAGCACTGCCCGATCTCCGGGCCGAGCGCGATGTCGAGGGTATCCCTCCCCCTTGAGGGGAGGGTGGCGGCGAAGCCGCCGGGTGGGGTCGCTGCGGCAGTGCTCGACGCACCGGCGGTGCCTTCTGAGACGACCCCCTCTGGCCGCTCCGCGGCCATCTCCTCCTCAAGGGGGGAGAAAAGCATCTGCCGCGCTTTGTCGATCGCCATGTATTCGAGCTGGCCGCCGCCGATCGTGCCGAAAGTGGCCGATCCTGAGACGAGCATGAAGGCACCCGTCTCGCGCGGCGTCGAACCTTTTGTCCCGGCCACCTCAACGAAGGCGACCCGGCCGGCGCCGGCAAGAAAGGCTTTCAGGCTCTGCACTTTCGCGTTCATCATTTCGTGTTCCCTATCGGGAAATATAGAGTTTTTCGGCCTGAATTGCACGTTTCCGGGATTCAAGTGCCGGTCTTGGCTTCCCGGTTCAGCCGTTCGATCGCCATCAGCACACGCTCCGGCGTGGCCGGCGGGTCGAGGCGTGGGCAGATCTTGTGGCCGGCAACGCTCGCCACTGCGTCCGACAGCGCATGCAGCACCGACATTGCGAGCGGAAAGGGCGGCTCGCCGACCGCCTTAGAGCGGTACACCGTCGGCTCGCCTGCTTGCGCCCAGTCGGCCAAAATCACATTAAAAATCTTCGGCCGGTCCGACGCTAGCGGGATCTTGTAGGTCGATGGCGCATGGGTGCGCAGCCGCCCCTTGTCGTCCCACCACAGTTCCTCCGTTGTCAGCCAGCCCATGCCCTGGATGAAGCCGCCCTCGATCTGGCCGAGGTCGATGGCGCGGTTCAGCGAGCGGCCGGTTTCGTGCAGGATGTCGGTACGCTCGACGATATATTCGCCGGTCAGCGTGTCGACAGAGACTTCCGAGCACGCGGCGCCATAGGCGAAATAGTAGAAGGGCCGGCCCTCGCCCTTGTCGCGGTCCCAATGGATTTTCGGCGTCTTGTAGAAACCCGCCGCCGAAAGCTGGATGCGCGCCATATAGGCCTGCCTGACGAGATCGGCGAAGGCGATCTCCTGGTTGCCGATGCGCACGCGGTTGGGCAGGAACAGCACCTGGTCGCGCGGCACCTGGTATCTCTCGACGGCAAAATTGGTCAACCGGTCCTTGATCTGGCGGGCGGCATTCTGCGCCGCCATGCCGTTGAGATCGGAGCCGGAAGACGCGGCGGTGGCCGAGGTATTCGGCACCTTGCCGGTCGTCGTCGCGGTGATCTTGACCTGATCGAGGTCGATCTGGAACTCTTCCGCCACAACCTGCGCCACCTTGACATAGAGGCCCTGCCCCATCTCGGTCCCGCCGTGGTTCAGATGCACCGAACCGTCGGTATAGACATGCACCAGCGCGCCGGCCTGGTTGTAATGGGTGGCGGTGAACGAGATGCCGAACTTGACCGGCGTCAGCGCCAGTCCGCGCTTGATGAAGCGGCTGTTGGCATTGAAAGCATCGATGGTGCGGCGGCGCCTCGCATAATTGGAACTCGCCTCCAGCTCGGCGACTATGCGGTGGATGATGTTGTCCTCGACCGTCTGGTGGTAGGGCGTGATGTTGCGGTCTGAGGTGCCGTAGAAGTTCTTCTTGCGGATTTCGAGCGGGTCCTTGCCGACGGCAAACGCGACTTCGTCGATGACGCGCTCGGCGCCGACCATGCCTTGCGGGCCGCCGAAGCCGCGAAAGGCGGTGTTCGATACCGTATTGGTGTAAAGCGGCGCCGATTGCGCGTGCACCGCCGGCCAGAAATAGGTGTTGTCGCAATGGAACAGCGCGCGGTCGGTGACCGGGCCGGAGAGGTCGGCCGAGAAGCCGCAGCGCGCCGCGAACATGAAATCTACGCCCAGAATATTGCCCTCGTCGTCGAAGCCGACCTCGTAGTCGACGAGGAAATCGTGGCGTTTGCCGGTGGCTATCATGTCGTCGTCGCGGTCGGGCCGGATTTTCACGGCCCGATGATGTTTCTTCGCGGCGATAGCGGCCAATGCCGCAAACTGATTGCCTTGCGTTTCCTTACCGCCGAAAGCGCCGCCCATCCGGCGGATTTCCACCGTCACGGCGTGGCTCGGAACACCGAGCGCATGGCTGACCATGTGCTGGATTTCGCTCGGGTGCTGGGTCGAGGAATAGATGGTGACGTCGTGGTCCTCGCCAGGGATGGCCACGGCGATATGGCCTTCGAGATAGAAATGCTCCTGGCCGCCAATGCGCATTTTTCCCTTCAGCCGGCGCGGCGCCGCATTGATCGCAGCCGCTGCGTCACCGCGCTTCAGCGTCAGCGGCGGCGTGACCAGCTTGTCTTTCCCGGGATTGAGCTCGCCGATATCGGCGACGAACGGCAATTCCTCGTATTCGACCTTGGCCAGCCTTGTCGCGCGGCGCGCCTGCTCGCGGGTTTCAGCGATGACACAGAAGATCGGCTGACCGAAAAATTGCACCTTGCCGTCGGCCAGCACCGGCTCGTCGTGACGGCCGGTCGGCGAAATGTCGTTCTCGCCTGGCACGTCGCTCGCCGTCAGCACATCGACGACGCCGGGTGCGGCGCGTACCGCCGAAAGATCCATGCTGGTGATGGTGGCATGCGTCGCCGTCGAAAGCCCAAGGCAGCCGTGCAGCGTGCCGGCCGGTTCCGGCATGTCGTCGATGTAAACGGCCGTGCCACTGACATGCTTGTGCGCGGAATCATGGCGCTGGTCAGTGGCGACGCCGCCGGCGATTTTTTGCGCCTTCAGGTTTGGCGTGGCGTGCTTGTTCATCATGCCGCCTCGTGCCGTGATACCTGGATCGGCGCCCGGGTGCCGGTGGTTTCGGCAAAGAAGCGCAGCAGCAGGTTGCGTGCCGCCAGCGCCCGGTATTCGGCGCTTGCCCGCATGTCGGTCAGCGGGGTGAAATCGCCGGCGTACGCGGCCATCGCCGCCTCGACCGTCGCTTCCGTCCAGGGCCTGCCCAGCAATGCCTTTTCGACGCCAAAGGCGCGCTTCGGCGTTGCCGCCATGCCGCCATAGGCGATGCGCACATCCGCCACCGTGCCATCCTCGGCGAGCTTCAGGAAAAACGCGCCCAGCGCTGCTGTGATGTCTTCGTCGCGGCGCTTGGTGATCTTGTAGGCGGCAAATTTCGTCTCGCCGGCCGGCACCGGGACATGCACGGCCTCGACGAATTCGCCGGGCTGCCGGTCCTGTCGGCCATAAGCGATGAAGAAATCCTCCAGCGGGATCGTCCGCCGCTTGTCGCCGCGGCGCAGCGTCAGGCGGGCACCGAGTGCGATCAGCGGCGGCGGCGTGTCGCCGATCGGCGAACCGTTGGCGATATTGCCGCCGATGGTGCCCATGTTGCGCACCTGATCGCCGCCGATGCGATCGAACAGCGGGCCCAGCGCCGGGATGCGTTTCGCCAGTGTCGAGAAGGCCTCGCTATAGGTGACACCGGCGCCGATCGAGATGACGCCCTTGTCCTCGGAAATCCCGCACAGACCATCGAGATTGCCGATGAAAATCACCGGCGCAATATCGCGCATGTGCTTGGTCACCCAAAGGCCGACATCGGTCGAACCCGCGACGATGGTGGCGCCCGGCTCCTTGACCAGCACGCTGGCCAGATCGTCGGCATTGGCCGGCACGATCAGCCGCTTGTTGCCGGAGCCGATCTCGATGCGCGAACCGTCCTTCATCGCTTCGAGCTTGGCCGTAACTGCCTTGCGCTCCGCCGCCAGCGGATCCTTCGCCGCCTTGCCGTAGCTTGAGATGGCACGCGCGGCGCGCATGATCGCCTCGTAGCCGGTGCAGCGGCAGAGATTGCCTTGCAGCGCCTTTTCTATTGCCGCGTCCGACGGCTCCGGCGACCGCATCCACAGCGCATAAAGCGACATGACGAATCCCGGCGTGCAGAAGCCGCATTGCGAGCCGTGGAAATCGACCATCGCCTGCTGCACGGGGTGCAGCTTTCCTGCGCCGCCGCGCAGATGCTCGACGGTCACGACATGCGTGCCGTCTAGCGAGCCAAGGAAGCGGATGCAGGCATTGACGCTTTCATAGACCAGTCTGCCGGCCGAGAGCCTGCCGACCAGCACCGTGCAGGCGCCGCAGTCGCCCTCGGCGCAGCCTTCCTTGGTGCCGCGCAGCGAGCGGTCGAGCCGCAGCCAGTCGAGCAGGGTCTGGTCGGGTGCAACCGCGCCGAGCGCGACGTCCTCGCCATTGAGGATGAAGCGGATTTCGTTGCGTGTCTTGATCTCGGCCATCTCAGCTTCCCCGGTAGGTCGAATAGCCGTACGGCGACAGAAGCAGCGGCACATGATAGTGCATCGGCTCGGCCATACCGAAGCGGATCGGCACGTGGTCGAGGAAGGCCGGTTCCGGCAGTTTTGTCCCTTGCCCGCGCAGATAATCGCCGGCCGCAAAGACCAGCTCGTATTCGCCGGTGCGGAATTCCGCGCCGGCAAGCAGAGGAGCATCGCAGCGGCCGTCATCATTGGTGACAACGGTTTTCAGATGCGTCCGGGCCTGCCCGTCAAGATGATAGAGCTCGATCGACAGACCGGCCGCCGGTTTGCCGGCCGCTGTGTCGAGGACATGGGTCGTCAGGCGCCCGCCTTCGGCTTTCGACGTTTCCGCCACTGGCTGCTCCATTCCCTGAACGGTCGAACACTATTCATGAATTGTGCGCCAATTAAAGGCGATGCATAAGTCCCGGTCGAGCGGAGCGCGACAAAAACACTTTCAAAAATTTCGGGGGAATGCGCAGGCACTCCTTTCGACTATCCTGATGACAATTTCCGGCAGGAGCGAGAATGCGTTACGAACGAGACATGCGCGGCTACGGAGCCAATCCGCCGGATCCGAAATGGCCCGGCGGGGCGCATGTCGCGGTGCAGTTCGTCGTCAATTATGAAGAGGGCGGCGAGAATTGCGTCCTGCACGGCGACAAGGCTTCGGAGGCTTTCCTGTCGGAGATCGTCGGCGCCGCGCCCTGGCCCGGCCAGCGCCACTGGAACATGGAATCGATCTACGAATACGGCGCCCGAGCCGGCTTCTGGCGATTGCTGCGCCTGTTCAGCGAGGCACAGGTGCCGATCACCTGCTATGGCGTGGCCACGGCCCTGGCGCGTTCGCCCGACCAGGTTGCGGCGATGCAGGAGGCCGGCTGGGAGATCGCTTCGCACGGGCTGAAATGGATCGACTACCGCGACCATACCCCGGAAGACGAGCGCCGCGACATGGAGGCGGCGATCCGGCTGCATTATGAGGTCACAGGGGCGCGGCCGACCGGCTGGTACACCGGCCGCACCTCGATCAACACGGTGCGGCTGGCGGCGGAAGAGGGCGGCTTCGACTATGTGTCGGACACATATGACGACGAACTGCCCTACTGGTTCGAGCATGTGACACCGGACGGGTCGGCGAAGCCGCAGTTGGTCATCCCCTACACGCTCGACGCCAACGACATGCGCTTTGCCACGCCGCAGGGCTTCAATTCGGGCGACCAGTTCTTTGCCTATCTCAGGGATAGTTTCGATACGCTTTATGCCGAGGGCAAGGCAGGCCGGCCGCGCATGATGAATATCGGCCTGCACTGCCGTCTGGTTGGACGGCCGGGCCGGGTCGCGGCACTGAAGCGCTTCATCGACTACGTCAAATCACACGACAAGGTCTGGCTGGCACGGCGCATCGACATTGCAAAACATTGGCAGGAGACGCATCCGTTCCGGTTGCCGGCGCTGCGCCCGTCGAAAATGGAATTCGAGGCCTTTGTCCACACATTCGGCGGCGTGTTCGAGCATTCGCCGTGGGTTGCCGAGCGCGCTTATGGGCTGGAGCTCGGCCCGGCCCATGACAGTGCCGGCGGCCTGCACAATGCGCTCTGCCGCGTGTTTCGCGCAGCAAGCGAGGCCGAGCGGCTTTCCGTGCTCAATGCCCACCCCGATCTTGCCGGAAAACTGGCGCAGGCTAGAAGGTTGACGGACGAATCGGCCAAGGAGCAAGCTTCGGCAGGGCTCGACGCGCTGACCGAGAAGGAGCGCGAGCTGTTCGCAAAACTCAATGCCGCCTACGTCACCAGCTTCGGTTTCCCCTTCATCATCGCGGTGAAAGGCAGGACCAAGGCGGAGATCCTGGCCGAGTTCGAAGCGCGTATCGGCAACAGCCACGACGTCGAATTCGAAACCGCCTGCAGACAGGTCGAGCGCATCGCGCTGCTCCGTCTCAAGGACATGCTTCCGCAATAGGGCTTTGGCTGCCGCGATAGGCCCTGGCTTCCGCAACAGGCTTGAATTTATGGATATGATGAAAATGGCCGAACGAACCTATTATGCGCCGCAAGGCGGACATCCCGGCCAGAGTGAATTGCTGACCGGCCGCGCTGTGTTCACACAGGCCTATGCCGTGATCCCCAAGGGCGTGATGCAGGACATCGTCACCAGCGCTTTGCCGTTCTGGGATGGGACACGGGTCTGGGTGCTGTCGCGGCCGCTGTCGGGTTTTGCCGAGACGTTTTCGCAATACATCGTCGAGCTCGCGCCCGGCGGCGGTAGCGACCGCCCTGAGCTTGACGCCGCCGCCGAAGGTGCGCTGTTCGTGGTCGAAGGCGAGCTATGCGTTTCGCTTGCCGGCAAGAAACATAGCTTAAGGCCGGGCGGCTTTGCCTTCCTGCCGCCGGCGAGCGGGTGGACGGTGCGCAATGAAAGCGGTGCCGCCGTCCGCTTCCACTGGATCCGCAAGACTTACGACGCAGTCGACGGCATCGACCAGCCGCAAGCGTTCTTCGCCAACGAACAGGACATCGCGCCGACGCCGATGCCGGGTACCGAAGGCCGATGGGCGACGACGCGCTTCGTTGATCCGGCCGACATGCGCCACGACATGCATGTCACCATCGTCACGCTCGAGCCTGGTGCGGTCATCCCGTTCGCCGAGACTCATGTGATGGAGCACGGGCTCTACGTGCTGGAAGGCAAGGCGGTCTACCGTCTCAACCAGGACTGGGTCGAAGTCGAAGCCGGCGACTATATGTGGCTGCGCGCCTTCTGCCCGCAGGCTTGTTATGCCGGCGGGCCGGGCAAATTCCGCTACCTCCTCTATAAGGACGTCAACCGCCACGCCAAGCTTGGCAGCGCCGGCGTCGCGAGACCTTCACCATGACGCGGATCGTCGCGCGGCCGCTGACCCGCGAGAATTTCGCCGAATTCGGCGACGTCATCGACATGGGCGGCGACAACCATTATCCGATCAATGGCGGCAAGGCCGAGCGCTACCACGACCTCGCCACCGCGGAAGCACGAGGACCGAATGCGCGCGTGCTGATCTCGATGGTGCGTGGCACCCCCTATGAGCTGCCGTTGAAGCTGACCATGGTGGAGCGTCATCCGTTCGGCAGCCAGGCCTTCATCCCGCTGTCACCACGGCCGTTCCTGGTCGTCGTCTGCCATGATGGCGAGGAAGGACCTGGCGAGCCGCACGCCTTCATCACGGCGCCCGGGCAAGGCGTCAACTACCCGCGCAATCTGTGGCACGGCGTGCTGACGCCGATCGGCGATGTCCAGGATTTTGTGGTCGTCGACCGCGGCGGCGACGGCTCCAACGTCGAAGAGTGTCATTTCTCACACCCTTACGAAATCCATCTTCCCGACGGGAGCCGGTGATGACCGACATTTCGCTGATCGATCGCCTGCTCGATGTCATCGAGCACGACATCGTGCCGAAGACCGTCGAAGGCGTCGCGCACGGCAACAAACTGTTCGGCGCGGCGATCCTGCGCAAGGACGACCGTTCGCTGGTGCTTGCCGAAACCAACAACGAGATCGAAAATCCGCTCTGGCACGGCGAGATGCACTGCCTGAAGCGCTTCTACGAAATGCCTAAGGCCGAACGCGTCGATACCAAGGACGCGATCTTTCTTGCCACGCACGAACCCTGCTCGCTCTGCCTGTCGGCGATCACCTGGACCGGCTTCGACAATTTCTACTATCTTTTCAGCCATGAGGATTCGCGCGACAGCTTCGATATCCCGCACGATCTGAAGATCCTGAAGGAGGTCTTCACCCTCGATCCCGGCGGCTACAATGCCGAGAATGCCTACTGGAGGAGCTTTTCGATCCGCAAATTGGTGCGATCGCTGCCTGAGACCGAACGCGAGCGGCTGGAAGCGCGGATCGGCACAATATCAGCGCGCTATGACGAATTGTCCGCCGCCTATCAGGCCGGCAAGGACGAAAACGACATTCCGCTGAATTGACGCGGATTGACCAGCCGAATTCGTTGACTGGCCCACGACGCGCTCTCACGGACTCCATCATCTGGCGCTCCTGGAGTTCGCCCGCATGAAAATCGTCACTGAATTCCCACGAAAGATCGTCGAATTTCCGGATATGGGGATCATCATGCCGGACGGCTGCCGGCTGTCGGCGCGGGTGTGGATGCCGGCCGATGCTGCCGACGATCCGGTGCCGGCAATCCTCGAACACCTGCCCTATCGCAAGCGCGACGGCACGATCTATCGTGATCAGCTGACGCATCCCTATTTTGCCGGCCACGGCTACGCCTCGATCCGCGTCGACATGCGCGGCAATGGCGATTCCGAAGGGCTGATGGACGACGAATATTCCGAGCAGGAATTGCAGGACGCTTGCCACGTCATCGCCTGGGCGGCGGACCAGCCCTGGTGCAACGGCAATGTCGGCATGATGGGCATTTCGTGGGGCGGCTTCAACTGCCTGCAGGTAGCGTCTAAGCAGCCGCCGGCGCTGAAGGCGGTTATCAGTCTCTGTTCGACGGTCGACCGCTATGCCGACGACATCCATTACAAGGGCGGCTGCCTGCTGATCGAGAATTTCGGCTGGGCCTCGACCATGCTGTCCTATTCCTCAAGGCCGCCGGATCCGTTGCTGGCCGGTGACAACAGATGGCGCGACCTGTGGCTGACCCGGCTGGAGAACCAGCCCTTCCTGGCGCCGCTGTGGCTGAAGCACCAGCATCGCGATGCCTATTGGAAGCGCGGCTCGATCTGCGAGGACTATTCCGCCATCCATGCCGCGGTGCTGTCGATCGGCGGCTGGCATGACGGCTATCGCAATACGATTTCCCACCTCGCCGCCAACATCGAGGCGCCGGTCAAGGGCATCGTCGGCCCGTGGATCCACAAATACCCGCATTACGCCGCGCCCGAACCCCGCATCGGCTTCCTGCAGGAGGCCTTGCGCTGGTGGGACCGCTGGCTCAAGGACATCGACACCGGCGTCGAGGCCGACCCCGCCTACCGCGCCTATCTCATGGACAGCGTGCGTCCGGCGCGCTGGCATCCCGCGCGGCCGGGCCGCTGGGTCGCTGAATCGGAATGGCCGTCACCCAACATCAAGACGCAAGAGGTTGAGCTTATCGCTGAAGGCAATCACGCTATCGTCGCTTCGCCGCAAAACTGCGGCCTTGCCGGTGGCGAATATTTCCCCTTCACCTTCGGTCCGGAACTGCCTGGTGACCAACGCCCCGACGATGCGCTGTCGGTGTGCTTCGACCAGCCGGTGCTGACCGAAACGGTCGACATTGTCGGTGCTCCCGAAGTTGTGGTCAGGGTCTCGTCGGACCGCCGCCAGGCGAACATCGCGGTACGGCTGTGCGACGTCCATCCGGACGGGGCGTCGGAGCTGATCTCGTACGGCGTGCTTAACCTGACGCATCGCAACTCGCACGAATTTCCCGAAGCGCTGGTGCCAGGGGAAACCGTCAGCGCCCGGGTGGTGCTCGACCAATGCGCCTATCGGGCGCCGGCCGGCCACCGCTTGCGCGTTGCCATCTCCAACAGCTATTGGCCGATGATCTGGCCGTCGCCGGAGCCGGTCCGGCTGGAATTGTCGGCCGCGACATTGATGCTGCCGCTGCGCCCGCCGGCGACAGGCGATGAGGTCACCTTCCCCGCCTCCGAAGGCGCGACGCCCTGGGCAACGGAGACACTTCGGCCCGCCAATTCCGAACGTCATGTCGATCGCGACGAAAAGACCGGACTGATCACGCTTTCCATCGTCGACGATTTCGGCGAAGTGCGCGACCTGGAGCATGGCCTCGCCCACGGGAGCATCGCCAGAGAGACATGGGCGATCCATCCCGACAATCCGTTGTCAGCGTCGGGCAAGACGCATTGGACCCAGACGCTGTCGCGAAATGAATGGTCGGTGCGCACCGAAACCTTCGCCGAAATGCGCTCCGACGCGCAAAGCTTCGTGGTTAGCGCCAGAATCGAAGCCTATGAAGGCGAAAAACTGGTCTTCGAGCGCAACTTCAAGGAGAAAATCCCGCGCGTACTGCTTTGAGCGCTTATAGCGATTGGTCCAATTGCGACGCACAATTTACGCCACGGCATGTCGCATTCGGTCTTGCTTACCGCTTTCCCTTACGGTCATTATTCTCCCGATCGAAATGAGAAAAAACGACCATAAGGTCGGACCAACAGAGTGAGGAACTTAACATGTCGAACGAACTGGAATATCTGAGCCGGCGCGTTGCGTCCGGCAAGCTGAGCCGTCGCGATTTTCTCGGCCGGGCAGCAGCGCTCGGCGTCACCGCAACCTTCGCCAATTCGCTGCTTTCAAGCGCGGCGCGTGCCGCAGGCCCGGTCAAGGGCGGCACGCTGAAGGCCGGCCTGGTCGGCGGCTCTTCGGCCGACAGCCTCGATCCGGCGCTGTTCCTGACGCAGGTGCCGTTCGCCTTCGGCAAGATGTGGGGCGAACTGATCGTCGAGCTTTCCCCGGAAGGCACTCTCGAGAACCGCATCGCCGAGGAGATCGGCTCGTCGGACGACGCCAAGACCTGGACGCTGAAGATCCGTGACGGCGTCGAATTCCACAATGGTAAGAAGGTGACCGCAGAGGATGTGGCCGCCACCCTCGAACGCCATTCGGACGAGAAGTCGAAATCCGGCGCGCTCGGCTATATGAAAGGCATTGAGACCATCAAGGCCAGCGGCAAGGAAGTCGTGCTGACGCTGAAGGAGCCGAATGCCGACCTGCCCTATCTGCTCAGCGACTACCACCTGATCGTCCAGCCGAACGGCGGCAAGGACAAGGCCGATGCCGGTATCTCGGCGGGTCCTTACAAGGTCACTACCAACGAGCCTGGCGTGCGTCATGGCGGCGAGCGTTTCGCCAATTACTGGCAGGGCGACAAGATGGGCCATGCCGATCAGGTCGAGGTCATCGTCATCAACGACGCCACGGCGCGGACGGCGGCCCTGCAGGGCGGACAGGTCAACATGATCAACCGCGTCGAGCCGAAGATCGTCGACCTGATCAAGCGCCTACCCGGCGTCACCATCCGCAACCATGCCGGCCCTGGCCACTACGTCTTCATCATGCACTGCAACACGGCCCCGTTCGACAACAACGATCTGCGCATGGCGCTGAAGCTGGCGATCGACCGCGAGGAGATGCTCGACAAGATCCTCAGAGGCTACGGTTCGCTCGGCAACGACTTCCCGATCAATGCGGCATACCCGCTGTTTTCCGACGATATCGAGCAGCGCAAATACGATCCCGACAAGGCAAAGTTCCACTTCAAGAAGTCGGGCCATGACGGTTCAATCTTGCTCAGAACATCGGACGTCGCCTTCCCGGGCGCCGTCGACGCCGCGCAGCTCTATCAGCAGAGCGCGGCCAAGGCCGGCATCACGCTGGAGATCAAGCGCGAGCCGGGCGACGGCTACTGGAACGAAGTCTGGAACAAGCAGCCCTTCTGCGCTTCCTACTGGGGCGGACGCTCGACCCAGGACCAGATGTATTCGACCGCCTACCTGTCGACGGCCGACTGGAACGACACGCGTTTCCTGCGTCCGGATTTCGACAAGATGGTGCTGGCGGCACGCGCCGAGCTCGACAACACCAAGCGCAAGGCGATGTATCGCGACATGGCGATGCTCGTTCGCGACGAGGGCGGCCTCATCCTGCCGATGTTCAACCAGTTCATCGACGCGACGGGCGCCAAGGTTGCCGGCTGGGTGGACGATCCGCATCAGGAACTGATGAACGGATACGCTCTGGCAAAGTGCTGGCTCGAAGCCTGAGCCCGGCCTTGCGGATATGTCCTCACCCATCGTGAAACTGGTGGCCCAGCGCATTGCGCTGGGCATTCTCCTGCTGTTGGCCGTATCGGTTCTGATCTTCGCCGGCACCCAGATCCTGCCCGGCGACGTCGCGCAAGCCATCCTCGGACAATCGGCGACGCCGGAGTCGCTCGCCAATCTGCGCGAGCAGCTCGGTCTCAACGACCCGGCCTATATCAGGTATTTTCGCTGGCTCGGCGGCGTGCTCACTGGCAATCTCGGCACCGCGATGTCGAGCGGACAGGATATTGCGACCTCGATCAAGGGGCGGTTGTGGAACACGCTGTTCCTGGCCTTCTGGGCGGCGGTCGTGGCGGTGCCGCTCGCGATTATCCTTGGGCTGATTGCGGTGCGTTATCGCAATGGCTGGGTCGACAAACTGATCTCTGGACTGGCGCTCGCCTCGACATCGTTTCCGGAATTCTTCATCGGCTATGTGCTCGTCTATTTCTTTGCCGTGAAATACCAGATCTTCCCGGGCATCTCGACCGTCTATGACGGAATGCCTTTCGGCGAGCGCATGCAGGCGATCGCGCTGCCGACGGCGGCGCTGACCCTGGTGGTGCTCGCCCACATGATGCGCATGACGCGCGCCGCAATCCTCAACGTCATGCAGTCGGCCTATGTCGAGACCGCGGAGCTCAAGGGGCTTTCGGCATTCGCGGTCATACGCAGGCATGCCTTCCCCAATGCGATTGCGCCGATCATCAACGTCGTCATGCTTAATCTCGCCTATCTCATCGTCGGCGTCGTCGTCGTCGAGGTGATCTTCGTCTACCCCGGCATGGGGCAATATCTCGTCGACCACGTCACCAAGCGCGACGTGCCGGTGGTGCAGGCGGTCGGGCTGATCTTCGCCGCCGTTTATATCAGCCTGAACATCATTGCGGACATAGCGGCGATCATCGCCAATCCGCGGCTCAGACATCCGAAGTGAGGGGGCGGGTATGCTCGTCATGAAACGCATCCCCATCCCGGCGCTGATCGGACTGGTGCTGACGGCGCTGTTCGTGCTGGCGGCGATCTTTGCGCCCTGGATTGCACCGCACGGCAATGGCGAGATCGTTGGCGACGTTTGGGAACCGATGTCGGCGACACATTTGCTGGGCACCGACAATCTCGGCCGCGACCTCCTTTCGCGCATGATCTACGGCGCCCGCGTCACGCTGTTCATCGCGGTGCTGGCCACCGCGCTGTCCTTCTCGCTTGGGGCTATCCTTGGCTTCTCGGCGGCGGTTTTCGGCGGCTGGTTCGACACGCTGATTTCGCGCCTCGTCGATCTCCTGATGTCGATCCCGACGCTGATCATGGGCCTCGTCGTGCTCTCGGTGCTGCCAACCAATCTGGTGACGCTGATCCTGGTGATGGGCATTCTCGATTCGACCCGCGTCTACCGCCTGTCGCGGGCGGTCGCCGTGGACATCAACGTCATGGATTACGTCGAGGCGGCCAAATTGCGCGGCGAAGGCAGCATCTGGATCATCTTCCGCGAGATCCTGCCCAACGCGCTGTCGCCGCTGGTTTCCGAACTTGGGCTGCGTTTCATCTATGCCGTGCTGTTCCTGTCGACGCTTTCCTTCCTCGGCCTTGGCGTGCAGCCGCCTAGCGCCGATTGGGGCGGCATGGTCAAGGAAAACAAGGACGGCATCGTCTTCGGCATAGCGGCGGCACTGATCCCGGCAGCAGCGATCGCCGCGCTGGCGATTTCCGTCAATCTGGTCGCCGACTGGGTGCTCAACCGCACGACAAGCCTGAAGGGAGGACGCGGGTAATGGCTGACAAGCAACCAAAGCCCGGGCAACCGAAGTCTGGGCAACCGAAGCCCGGGCAACCGAAGTCCGGCGTGCTGCTCGACATCCGCAATCTGCGCATCGAGGCCACGGTATATCCGCCGGGCGAGGCGCCGAAGAACATCGTGCTGGTGCACGATGTCTCGCTGACGCTCGAAAAAGGCAAGGTGCTCGGATTGATCGGCGAGTCCGGCGCCGGCAAATCGACCATCGGCCTGTCGTCGATGGGCTACGGCCGCGGCGGCGTGCGCATCACCGGCGGCGAGGTCATCCTCAATGGCCGCGACATCCTGAAAAGCGGCAAGGAGGGATTTCGCAAATTGCGCGGCCGCGAGGTCTGCTATGTCGCGCAATCGGCGGCAGCTGCCTTCAATCCGGCGCACAGGCTGATGGACCAGGTGGTCGAGGCAGCACTGCTGCACGGCATCGCGACGCGGGCCGAAGCCGAAAAGCGCGCCGTGGCGCTGTTCAAGAAGCTCAGCCTGCCGAACCCCGAAACCATCGGCGAGCGCTTCCCCCACCAGGTGTCGGGCGGTCAGCTGCAGCGCGTGATGACGGCAATGGCGCTGTGCTCGGAACCCGACCTGATCGTCTTCGACGAGCCGACCACGGCGCTCGACGTGACGACGCAGATCGACGTCTTAGCGGCGATCAAGGATGCCATCCGCGACACGCATGTGGCGGCACTCTACATCACCCATGACCTAGCCGTCGTCGCCCAGGTCTCGGACGAGATCATGGTGCTGCGCCACGGCCGGCTGGTCGAATGGGGCGGCACGCGCCAGATCATCAAGGAGCCGCGCCAGGAATACACCAACGCGCTGGTTTCGGTGCATGAGATCGAACATCAGGAGCAGAAGCCCGGCACGAGCCCGTTCCTGTCGGTCAAGAACATCACCGCCGCCTATGGCCGCAGCCACATCAAGGTGCTGAAGAACGTCTCGGTCGATATTTTCCCGGGCCAGACGCTGGCGGTGGTCGGCGAGTCCGGCTCCGGCAAATCGACGCTGGCGCGCGCCATCACCGGCCTCCTGCCGCCCGAACAAGGCACCGTCACCTTCGACGGACGGCCGCTCGCCAACCGGCTTGCCGACCGGCCGAAGGAGGATCTGCGCCAGCTGCAGATGATCTACCAGATGGCCGATGTAGCGATGAATCCGCGCCAGACGGTCGGCACCATCATCGGCCGGCCGCTGGAATTCTATTTTGGTATGCGCGGGCGCGAGCGCGACAAACGGGTCGCCGAACTGCTCGACAAGATCGAGATGGGTAAGGGCTATGTCGACCGCTATCCGGCCGAGCTTTCGGGCGGCCAGAAGCAGCGCGTCTGCATCGCTCGTTCGCTCGCCGCCAAGCCGAAGCTGATCATCTGCGACGAGGTGACATCGGCGCTCGACCCGCTGGTGGCCCACGGCATACTGGAGCTGCTGCTCGAGCTGCAGAAAGAGGAAAACGTCGCTTATCTGTTCATCACTCATGATCTCGCAACAGTGAAGTCGATCGCCGATTCGATCGCGGTGATGTATCGCGGCGAGGTGGTGCGCTACGGCCCCAAGAGCAAGGTTCTGACGCCGCCGTTCGACGCCTACACAGACCTTTTGCTGTCGTCGGTGCCCGAAATGGAGATTGGCTGGTTAGAGAAAGCGATCAAGGGACGGCGCATGGCCAGCGCGGGGAACTAGCGGGCTGCCCCTTGCGCCCGACGATCCTGTCCGGGCGTGGATTGAACGGCAGGCCCGCCCTGACTTTTCCGATCAAGCCGCATGGAGGCGCCCTTGGCGCTCAACACAAAACTTCTGCTCATCATCCTAGACGGCGTGCCTTACCGGAACTGGCGACGGCTGATGGGCAATCTCGAAGGCTGGGTGCAATCCGGCGACGCGCGCGTGTGGAAGATGCGCTCCGTGCTGCCGTCGACCTCGGCATCCTGCTATGCCTCGATCCACACCGGCGTGCCGCCTCAAGTGCACGGCATCCTGTCCAACGAGAACCGGTTTCGCGTCGAACAGCCGGACATCTTTTCCGAAGTCAGCAGGGCCGGCGGTAAGACGGGTGCGGTCACCCATTCCTACTGGTCCGAATTCTTCCGGGCCTATCCGTTCGACCTGGTCGAGGACATAGAGTTCGACCAGCCGGGCAGGCCGATCAGCCATGGCCGGTTCCACACCATGACCGGCTACAACGCCAGCAACCAGATGACGCCGAGCGATGTCGACCTGTTCGCGACGTTGACCATGCTGACCAGGCGCTACGGCATCGACTACGGCATCCTGCACAGCTGCACGCTGGACTCCATGGGCCACCGCTTCGGCCATGACTGCCGCGAGATGGATCATGCCGTCTATGCAATCGACGCCATGCTCGCCGGCTTCCTGCCGCGCTGGCGGGAGGCCGGCTACGAGGTGATCGTCACCGCCGATCATGGCCAGACCGATCGCGGCCATCATGGCGGCCACGACGAAGAGATGCAGGATTTCGCACTTTATTACTTCGGATCCGGCGAAGGCCCGGAGGCCAATACGCTGCTCGATCAGCTGCAGCTCGCGCCGACAGTGCTTGCGCGCCTCGGCGTGCCGGTGCCGGTCACCATGAAGGCAAAGCCGTTCCTGAGTTGAGCGCGCCCTCTTCTCCCTCTGGCAACGCTCCCGCTCTTCAGTTAGCCTCCGCAAATATACGGCGGATGCCGGTGAACCTTTTTGGGCCGATCAGCGACAGAGCAGGCAGGAGCCAGGCGGCTCGACCGGCGATGACTGCCGCGGAGACCGATCGCGCGCTCGTCGAGCGCGTCGCGAAGGGCGACCGTGCCGCCGTGCGGCTCCTGTTCATGCGCCACCACGCGCGGCTCTACCGCTTCGCGGCACGCCAGACGGGATCGGAACTGATGGCCGACGATATTGCGAACGAGGTATTCCTTGAACTCTGGCGGCAGGCGCCGGCCTTCGAGGGCCGCTCGGAGGTCTCGATATGGCTGCTCGGCATAGCCCGCTTCAAGTCGCTGTCCCTGCTGCGCAAGAAGAAGGAAGACTGGATCGACGACGATGACGCGGCCCAGGTCGCCGACGGCGCCGACACGCCGGAAGTCGTGACGATGAAAGAAGACAAGGGCGCTGCCTTGCGATGCTTCATCGATGCCATGCCGGAAGAGCACCGACCTTGCCTATTATCACGGGCAATCGGTGAGCGAGATCGGCGAGGTACTCGGCATCCCGGTCGCCAGGTCAAGACCAGGATGTTCTACGCCCGCAAGGAACTCGGCGAAGCCCCCAAGGCCGCCGGTTACGACAGGGGGTGGCCATGAGCGCCGCTGAAAAGATGTCGCGCCGCGACGAAATGGAAATGCTGCTGCCGTTTTATCTGAACGGCTCGCTGGAGGGCACCGAGCTCGAAGCCATCGAGGAATGGCTGGCAAGCGATCCGGCGGCGATGGCCGCACTAGGCGAGGCCGAGGCCGAATTCTCCGGCACCGCTGCCGCAAACGAGGCAATCCGCCCGCCTGCCGATGCGCTCAGCCGCTTTGCCAAGGCGCTCGATGCCGAGGCCGGCCCCGCCCGCGGGCCGGCGGCATCGTCCTGGCTGGCGCAGGCCTGGAGCCGCTTCCTGGCGGTGCCCGCCGGCATTGCCTGGGCCGCGGCCGCGGTGCTGCTGGCCCTGGTCGTCGCGCAATCCTTTGTGCAGACCGGCAACAGAGATGGCGATTTCGAGATTGCCGGATCGGACGACGATCTGGCCAAAATGCCGTTTGCCCTTGTGAAGTTCAAACCGGATGCGAAGCTGTCCGACATCGTCGCTTTTCTCGACCAGAACCAGTTGACGATCGCCGGCGGGCCTACCGCCGACGGCGTTTTCCGGCTCGGCGTTCCGGCCAAGACCGCCGCCGACTATCAGAAACTGCTTGGCCTTATTGCCGCCCAGCCTTTCACCGAAGCTGCCCTGGAGGGAAGGAAACCGGCTGATGGCGGCTAAGGCGGTCATTCGATTGACGGCGGCGATGACAATTTTCGCCACGTCTGCCGTCGCACAAACCAACGATCCTAACCTCACCCAGGCGGAGATCTACTGCCTGAACCGGGGAAGTGCCGCCAACGCCGACTGCGCCAAGGATGGCGGCGGCGTGAAGGATGGCGGAAAAGCGCCGGCTCATGGAACGACCGGCGCGGTGTTCTTCCGGGCTTGACGCTTGGGCATTCCGGATGGCTGCCCGGTCGGCGTCATGGAGGCACAGCTTGCCGCCGACGGCCGCATTTTGCGGCGTGAGGCCAACCATGTCTACTCGCTGCAGCAGGCGGCCAGCACCGTCAATTATGCGTTCGAACGCATCGCGCTCGACGCCAACGAAGCCAGCGGCGAGAATGTGCGCGTTGGCGTCATCGACACCGGCATCGACGATAAGAATCCGGCGCTCTCCGGTATCAGGCAGTTCAATGCCATGCCCGACGTGCCGATCAAGGCGCGCGACCACGGCACTTCGGTCGACGGACTGATCGCCGGCAATCTGTTGCATGCGGCGCCCGATCGCTCCGCCGACTGGGTCGAGAAAGCACTGGCCGCCACGGCAAGGGACCTCGGCCCCAAGGGCCGCGATAAATGATTTCGGTTTTGGCCTGCTGGACACCAAAGCGGCCGAGGCGGCCAAGGAATAAGTCCAAAGCTCTAACGCTTCTGCATTTGTGCATGCCGTTCTCCCGAAGCCGCTGCATAATGTTGGGCATCAGATATTGGGGGCAAAACTCAATCGGCCGGTTTACCTCAAATAACCGATATGGGTTCGAACTCGGTCGCTCAGGGTCATTGAGTTTTGATCCCTAGGCCGGGGCGCCGGCTACCGATCCCCTGACCACCAGGTCGACCGGCCAGACCTCGCCGCGGGCGCCCTCCTCCAGGCCGGAAATCCGCGCCGCCAGCCGTTCGGCGATGCGTGCGCCGGCCAGGCGGATCGACGAACGCGTTGTCGACAAGGGCACCGAAAAATTTTCCGGCTTCAGCCACGGGAAGACATCGTCATGGGCAATCAGCGACAGGTCGCCCGGAATCGTCAGGCCGAGATCGCGCACCGCGCGCACCACGCCGAGCGCCATGATCAGGCTGGAGCAGGCGATCGCCGTCGGCGCGTCGCTTTGTTCCAGCAGACGCCTGGCGGCGCGATAGCCGTTCTCCTCGGTCATTGTCAGGGAACAGACATGCTGATCACGAAGCACCAGGCCGCTTGCCGCAAGCGCGCGTCGCACGCCGCGCTCGCGATGTATGGCGAAGGTCTCGCGATCGTCGCCATTGATAAGCGCCAGACGCCTGTGACCGAGCTGGACGAGAAGCCGCGCCGCCTCGTGGAAGGCGCCCTCATTGTCGATGTCGGTGAAGGGGTAGTCGAAATCGAAGCCTTCGCTGCGGCCATGAACGATGAAGGGAATGCCGAGCGTGTTGACGAGCGCCACCCGCCGGTCGGCCGGCCTCGGCGAGGAGATATAGACCGCGTCGACCTGCCGGTTGGCGACAATGCGGCGGTAGGTCGTCTCCTGGTCGTCGGCATCGGCCGGTGACAGCACCAGGTCGAGCTCGTGCGAACGGGCATAGTCGCCGAGGCCGGACAGGAACTCGACGAAATGCGGGTCGATATCGACGGTCGCTCCCGTCGGCAGCACATAGCCGATCATGCCGGTCTTGCCGGTCGCCAGCCGGCGGGCGCTTGGATTGGGGCGATAGCCATGACGCTTGGCGGCATCGACCACCCGCCGGCGCGTTTCCTCGTTGACTTCCGGGTAGCCGTTCAATGCGCGGCTCACCGTGGTCTGCGAAAGCGCTAGCATGTGGGAGAGCTGCTTGAGGTTCACCGGAGGCCTCCAAACCTCAAAGCGCTTTTAATCTGAAACGATCTGGCCCTACGAACCGCGTTGCCGAGCGCAGTGACCATACGCACGGTTCGGACCGGTTTGAAGCCGAATTTGCTGCTGCACTGCCAGAAAACTGTGCTGCAGCGCACTTTTGCCGGCACCCCGCCGCAAAAATTAAATCGATTAGCCTGGCTTCCTCTTGACTCGCGGTCAATTCAGTGGCGAGATCAAAATGACCAAAGCGCTTTGGAAGACTCCACGAAAGGTTGCAGTTCCTTTCCGACTGAGTCACAGTCCTGCGGCGCCGGCGGACGGAATGGAGGTTTCGTTCGGTGTTTGTCACCACTGGGAGGGAATACCGATGAAGAAAATGCTTCTGCTGGGCGCTGCGTTTGCCACGTTCGCCCTGGCCATGCCCGCGCAAGCCGAACTGAAGTTCAAGCCGGGCGAAGATCCCCGTTTCAACTGGGCCAACTACGAAGAGCTCAAGAAGGTCGACCTCAAGGGCGAGACACTGACAATCTTCGGGCCGTGGCGCGGCGAGGACGAAGGGCTTATCCGCACTGTTCTCGATTACTTCTCCGAAGCCACCGGCGCCGAGATCAAGTATTCCTCGTCAGAGAATTACGAGCAGCAGATCGTCATCGACACGCAGGCTGGCAGCCCGCCCAACATCGCCGTGCTGCCGCAGCCGGGCCTGATCCAGGATCTGGCATCGAAGGGCTTGCTGACGCCGCTCGGCGACGACACGGCCAACTGGGTCAAGGACAATTACGGCGCCGGCCAATCCTGGGTCGACCTCGGCACCTTCAAGGACAAGGACGGCAAGCCCGGCTTCTTCGCCTTTCCTTATAAGGCCGACGTGAAATCGCTGGTCTGGTACTCGCCGGACAATTTCGAGGAAGCCGGCTACAAGGTGCCGAAGACGCAGGAAGAGCTTGCCGAGCTCGAAAAGAAGATCATCGCCGACGGCGGCACGCCATGGTGCATCGGGCTTGGTTCGGGCGGCGCCACTGGCTGGCCGGCGACCGACTGGGTCGAAGACATCATGCTGCGCACCCAGACGCCCGAGACCTACGACAAATGGGTGAAGAACGAAATTCCGTTCAACGATCCGGCCGTGGTCAACGCCATCGACATTTTCGGCAAGATCGCGACCGACGACAAGATGGTCGAGGGTGGCGCCAAGGCGGTTGCGGCGACCGATTTCCGCGACAGCCCGAAGGGCCTCTTCTCGGTGCCGCCGAAATGCTATCTGCACCACCAGGCATCGTTCATTCCGACCTTCTTCCCGCAAGGCACCAAGATCGGCGAGGATGCCGACTTCTTCTATTACCCGCCCTACGCCTCCAAGCCCGAGCTCGGCACTCCGGTGCTCGGCGCCGGCACGCTGGCCATGATCACCAAAGATAGCAAGGGTGCCCGCGCCTTCATCGAATTCCTGAAGCTGCCGCTCGCTCATGAGATCTGGATGGCACAGGGCGGCTTCGTGACGCCGTTCAAGTCGGTCAACAAGGACGCCTATGCCAGCGACGCGCTGAAGAAGCAGGGCGAGATCCTGGCCAACGCCTCGACCTTCCGCTTCGATGGGTCCGACCTGATGCCGGGCAAGATCGGCGCCGGCGCGTTCTGGACCGGCATGATCGACCTTGTCGGTGGCAAGTCCGCCCAGGACGTCGCCACCGACATCCAGAAAAGCTGGGACGCGATCAAGTAAGCGGCCGGCTCGAGTCCCATGTGATGCGGTCCGGGCCTCAAACGGCCCGGACCTTCTTCGGTGCCTGGCGTCGCGTCGATTGTCGTGAGCACGACGCATTCCGGCATGACGCGCGCCCAGTGACCTGCTTTTCGGCTGGTCGCGCTCCAGACAACTGAATCGGCGCATGATCCCGTCGCCAAAGCCATTCTCGACTGGCGGATCCGTGCGCAGGGGGAGGGACCCATGGCGGCTCAGATTTTTTCGGCGATATTCGTCATCATCATCGGCGTGGGCGGCTGCGTCGCCTATTTCTGGGGTGCCAACAAGGCACTCGACACGATCTTTCCGGCACGCGGCGTTTCCGGCAAGGCGGCGATCAACAATCTGCGCCGGCAGGGGGTGATCCGGCCCTGGCTGTTCGTCGGCCCGGCGATGATCATCCTCACTATCTACCTGATCTACCCGGTGGTGGAGACGCTGAGACTGTCGTTCCTCGATCGCGGCGGCGCCCATTTCGTCGGCTTGGCCAACTATCAATGGGCGTTCGGCGACCGTGAGTTCCGCAATTCGATCCTCAACAACATCATGTGGCTGGCGGTGGTGCCGGCCGCCTGCACCTTCCTCGGGCTGATCATCGCCGTGCTCACCGACAAGATCTGGTGGGGCACCATCGCCAAGAGCCTGATCTTCCTGCCGCTGGCCATCTCCTTCGTCGGCGCCAGCGTCATCTGGAAATTCATCTATGAATATCGCGGCGAGGGCCAGACACAGATCGGCCTGCTCAACGCCATCATCCAGTATTTCGGCGGCCAGCCGCAGGTCTGGATATCGCTGCCGTTCTGGAACAACTTCTTCCTGATGGTCATCCTGATCTGGATCCAGACCGGCTTTGCCATGGTCATCCTGTCGTCGGCCTTGCGCGGCATTCCGGAAGAGACGCTGGAAGCCGCCGTCATCGACGGCGCCAACCCTTTCCAGATCTTCTGGAAGATCATGGTGCCGCAGATCTGGGGCACCATCGCCGTCGTCTGGACCACCATCACCATCCTGGTGCTGAAGGTTTTCGACATCGTGCTGACCATGACCAACGGCCAGTGGAACAGCCAGGTGCTGGCCAATCTGATGTTCGACTGGATGTTCCGCGGCGGCGGCGATTTCGGCCGCGGCGCCACCATCGCCATCATCATCATGATAGCGGTCATTCCGATCATGGTCTGGAACATCCGCCAGGCGAACAAAGAGACGGAAGGACATTGAGATGACTGTCTCGACCGGAAAGTCCTTTGTCAGCCGTTTCGGCGTGCATATCGCCGTTTTCATCTTCGTTGCGATCTGGACGATCCCGACGCTCGGCATTCTGGTCTCGTCGCTGCGCGACAAGGACCAGATCATCGCTTCGGGCTGGTGGAACTCGTTCACCAGTTCCAGCCAGACGGAAGCCGGACGGCTGCCGCCCGCCTCGGCGCAGGTCGAGAAGGACGGCAAGTTCGTCCTGCAAGGCAACATCTTCGGCGACGGCCCGGCCCGCAATATCAGCGCCTTCGGCGTCAAGTCGGCAGCGCCGACGCAATATCCCGCCGGCACGACAGCCGATCTCGGCGACGGCGTGACCCTGCAGCTCAATGCCAACGGCAGTTTCGTCATGACCTCGCCGAAGGCTTTCGAAGGCGAACGCGGCCAGCGCGTCTATTACGCCTCCTCGGCGCCGCCGAAATTCACCACCGACAATTACGACACGGTGCTGTTTTCGGAAGGCATCGGCCGCTCCTTCATGAACTCGCTGACCGTCACCATTCCGGCGACTGTCATTCCAATCCTGATCGCCGCGTTCGCCGCTTACGCGCTGGCCTGGATGCGCTTTCCTGGCCGGGCCCTGCTCATCGCCGTCATCATCGGCCTCCTGGTCGTGCCGCTGCAGATGTCGCTGATCCCGCTGCTGAAGCTCTATAACGGCGTCGGCAGCTTCTTCGGCGTGCCGTCGAAGACCTATCTCGGCATCTGGCTGGCGCATACCGGCTTCGGCCTGCCTTTCGCCATCTATCTGTTGAGGAGCTATATCGCCGGCCTGCCACGCGAGATCATGGAATCGGCGCGCATCGACGGCGCCAGCGATTTCGAGATCTTCGTCAAGATCGTGCTGCCATTGTCGTTCCCGGTGCTGGCCTCGTTCGCCATCTTCCAGTTTCTCTGGGTGTGGAACGATCTGCTGGTGGCGATGGTTTTCCTTGGTACCGAGGGCGACCAGATCGTGCTGACCGCCAAGCTCAATGCGTTGCTCGGCTCGCGCGGCGGCGACTGGGAGATCCTGACGACATCGGCCTTCGTCACCATCATCGTGCCGCTGATCGTGTTCTTCTCGCTGCAGCGCTATTTCGTCCGCGGGCTGCTTGCCGGCTCGGTGAAAGGAGGTTGAGATCATGCAATCCGCTTTGAAGGCCACTCCGAAGCCCGATCTTGCTATCGATCGCGACTGGTGGCGAGGTGCCGTGATCTACCAGATCTACCCGCGCAGCTACCAGGATTCGAACGGCGACGGCATCGGCGACCTCAGGGGCATTATCGGCCGGCTGCCCTATATCGCCTCGCTCGGCGTCGACGCCATCTGGATCTCGCCGTTCTTCAAATCGCCGATGAAGGACTTTGGCTACGACGTGTCGGATTATTGCGATGTCGATCCGATGTTCGGCACTCTGGCGGACTTCGACGCGCTGACCGCCGAGGCGCACCGGCTTGGCCTCAAGGTGATGATCGACGAGGTGCTCTCGCACACCGCCGACGTCCATCCCTGGTTCAAGGAGAGCCGCTCGAGCCGCAGCAATCCAAAAGCCGACTGGTACGTTTGGGCGGACGCCAAGCCGGACGGCACGCCGCCCAACAACTGGCTGTCGATCTTCGGCGGCTCGGCCTGGCAGTGGGACACCAGCCGCCAGCAATATTACCTGCATAATTTCCTGGCCGAGCAGCCCGACCTCAATTTCCACAGCCGCGCGGTCCAGGACGCGCTGCTCGACGTCACCCGCTTCTGGCTGGAGCGCGACGTCGATGGTTTCCGCCTCGATACCATCAATTTCTACTTCCACAGCCAAGGCCTGGAAGACAATCCGCCGCTGCCGCCCGAGCAGCGCAACGACCAGACGGCGCCGGCCGTCAACCCCTACAACTACCAGGACCATCTCTACGACAAGAGCCGGCCTGAAAACCTGGGCTTCCTCGAACGCTTCCGCGCCCTGCTCGATGAATATCCGGCGACGGCCGCGGTTGGCGAAGTCGGCGATTCGCAGCGTGGGCTGGAAGTCGTGGCGGCCTATACGGCCGGCGGCAAGCGCGTCCATATGTGTTACTCCTTCGACTTCCTGGCGCCGGAGAAGATCAGCGCGGCAAAGGTGCGCTCGGTGCTGGAAACGTTCGGCAAGGTGGCCAGCGATGGCTGGTCGTGCTGGGCCTTCTCCAACCATGACGTGATGCGCCCTGCCTCGCGCTGGGCAGCCGGCGAGCCGGACCCGACCGCGTACCTCAAGGTCATCTCGGCGCTGCTGATGTCGTTGCGCGGCTCGGTCTGTATCTATCAGGGCGAGGAGCTCGGGCTCAGCGAGGCCGAACTCAGCTTCGAGGATCTGCAGGACCCATACGGCATCCGCTTCTGGCCCGAATTCAAGGGCCGCGACGGCTGCCGCACGCCAATGGTTTGGGACGGCGCTGCCCGCAATGGCGGCTTCTCGACGGCAAAGCCCTGGCTGCCGGTGCCGGCCAAGCACCTTGCGCAAGCGGTCAATGTGCAGCAGGGCGACGACGGCTCGCTGCTCGAGCACTACCGGCGCTTCCTGGCTTTCCGCCGTGCTCATCCGGCACTGGCCAAGGGCGATATCGAGTTCATCGAAAGCGACGGCGACACCGTCGCCTTCACACGCCGCGAAGGCAACGAGCAGATCGTCTGCGCCTTCAATCTCGGCGCAAAGCCGGCCAAGGTCGATCTTGGCGGCCGCTCACTGCAGCCCTTGCCGGGACACGGGTTTTCGGGACAGACTGGCGCCGGCACTATCCGCCTCGGCGGCTACGGCGCCTGGTTCGGGCGTATCGACTGAATTCAAGGAAGAACTGGAGAGTACCATGGCCGATGTCACGCTAAGGCAAGTGAGGAAATCATATGGCAATCTCAACATTCTGCACGGCGTCGACCTCGACATAAAGTCGGGCGAGTTCATCGTCTTCGTCGGTCCGTCTGGTTGCGGCAAGTCGACCTTGCTGCGCTGCATCGCCGGGCTGGAGGAGATCACCTCAGGCGAGCTCAAGATCGACGGCGAGATTGTCAACGACGTACCTCCGTCAAAGCGCGGCATCGCGATGGTGTTCCAGTCCTATGCGCTCTATCCGCACATGACCGTCTACGACAACATGGCGTTCTCGATGAAGATCGGCAAGGAAAGCAAGGCCGAGATCGACAAGCGGGTGCGCCAGGCGGCCGAGATCCTGCAGCTGACCAAATATCTCGACCGCCTGCCCAAGGCGATGTCGGGCGGCCAGCGCCAGCGCGTCGCCATCGGCCGCGCCATCGTGCGCAATCCCAAGGTCTTCTTGTTCGACGAGCCGCTATCCAACCTCGATGCGGCGCTGCGCGTCGCCACTCGCATCGAGATCGCCAAGCTCAAGGAATCGATGCCGGCCACAACGATGATCTATGTCACCCACGACCAGGTCGAGGCCATGACGCTGGCCGACCGCATCGTGGTGCTGAAGGAAGGCCATATCGAACAGGTCGGCACGCCGATGGAGCTCTACAAGCGGCCCGGCAATCTGTTCGTCGCCCAGTTCATCGGCTCGCCGGCGATGAACATCCTGCCGGCGACGATCGACAGGACCGGCAACCCGACGGTCGTCAGCCATGTCGGCGGCCGCAAGGCAACGGTGCCGATCGCAACGCCTGCCTCGGCGAAAGGCGCTGCGGTGAGCTTCGGGGTGCGGCCGGAGGATCTGATGATCGCAGCCGGCGCCGACTATTTGTTCGAAGGGACGGTCGATTATGTCGAGCAGCTCGGCGAGGTCCAACTCGTCTATGTCGACATCGGCCGCGCCGACCTGCCGCTGGTGACCAAGCTGCCGGGCAATGTCGAGGTCAAGCGCGGGGCGTCGATGCGGCTGACGGCGGATGCCGGCGACCTGCATATTTTCGACGCGGACGGACACTCCTTCGCGCTCCATGAAGCAGAAGCAAAGGCGGCTTGAGGCAGGCGTTTTTCCGCCACGCAAAAGACAAGAGCGGCGGGCCAGGGCCGCCGCGGGTGGGTGGGAGTACCATTCGGCGGGTTGTTGTTGGCGAAGAGGTTGCGGGGGGGGCCCGGGCTGTGGCGTTTACACAGCGGGCCCGGCCGCCGAAAT
>NZ_JAMYUY010000022.1:0-96223 GCF_040323385.1 Mesorhizobium sp. M0045 | reverse complement strand
TCTGCGTCAGCGCCGCCTCGGTTGCGGCATCGATGATGCCGGCATTGTCGACGACCCGTCCGGTCAGCGCCGGCAATTCGGCGGCAATGGCCGCGAAGCCGACCAGCAGCACCGCTATGGCCATAAGCGCGGTGCCGATCGTTTTGACGAAACGGCCGAATTCCACCGGGCTGATGGCGTGTCTTGTCATCTCGTCACCAACTTCCCGAGGAGCCGCCGCCACCGGACGAACCGCCGCCGCCGGAAAACCCGCCACCGCTTGAACCCGACGACCATCCCCCGCCGGAACCTCCCGACCAGCCGCCGGACGACCGCCGGTTTGGCTCGAAGGTCATGCCCAGCCAGCGATAGCGGCCGGGACCGATCTTCTGGCCGAAGATCGGCGGCAGGATGGAGGCTGCGAGGCCGCCGAAAAAGATGATTGCCCAGATGGCTATGAAGATCGTGAAGAATAGATCGTCGCTGTTGAACGGCGGCTGCTGGTTGCGTTCGCCGCGGGCTTCCAGCTCTTCGGGATTGCCTTCCAGCACCATGATCATGTCATCGACGGCCTTGCTGATGCCGCCAGAGAAATCGCCGGCACGGAAGGCCGGCACCATGTCATTTTCAATGATCAGCTTGGTGTGCAGGTCGGTCAGCGTGCCTTCCAGCCCATAGCCGACCTCGATGCGCATCTTGCGGTCGTTCGGCGCCACCAGAAGCAGGACGCCGTTGTTCTCCTTCGCCTGGCCCAGTTTCCAGGCGCGGAACAGCCGGTTGGCGTAAGGCTCGATTTCCTCACCGTCGAGGCTGGGGATGGTCGCGACCACGATCTGGTCCGAACCCTTGGTCTCGAAATCGGCAAGCTTCTGCGTCAGCGCCGCCTCGGTTGCGGCATCGATGATGCCGGCATTGTCGACGACCCGTCCGGTCAGCGCCGGCAATTCGGCGGCGAGAACGATGAGAGGGAGCAGGAGAAAGGTTGGAACGAAGCCAAGAAAAATCAGGGCGGCGTTTCTTCCCACCCCCCTCTGTGGGGAGATGTCCGGCAGGACAGAGGGGGGCGCGAAGGAATACAAGGCCAACAGGCCCAGGCTCAACAGGCGCCGTTCACCCGCCTTGCGTGGTGTTGGTGCCGAAATCGATCTTCGGCGGCTGCATCTTATCCTCCTCGATGGTGAAATTCGCAAACGGCTGGTTGCCGCGAAACCACAAGGTCGCCCAGATCACCGACGGAAAGGTCCTCAGCGACAGATTGTACTCTCTCACTGCCTGGATATAGTCGCGGCGGGCGACCGTGATGCGGTTCTCGGTGCCTTCGAGTTGTGCTTGCAGCGCCAGAAAGTTCTGGTTGGCCTTGAGATCGGGGTAGTTCTCCACCACTGCCAGCAGGCGCGACAGCGCGCTGGTCAAGCCGGCCTGGCTGTCCTGGAATTTCTTGAAGGCTTCCGGATTGTTCAGCGTTTCCGGCGTCACGGTCACCTGCGTCGCCTTGGCACGCGCTTCGACCACGGCATCGAGCGTATCCTTCTCGTGCGCGGCGTATCCCTTGACCGTGTTGACAAGATTGGGGATGAGATCGGCGCGGCGCTGGTATTGATTCAACACCTCGCTCCATGCTGCCTTGGCGTTTTCCTCAGCTGTCGGGATGGTGTTGTAGCCGCAGCCCGCAAGCAGCGGCAGCACGACGGCCATGACCAGGAACGCAGCTATATTACGGAAGATTGGCGGTGAACAAAGGCGCTGGGCGAGCATGATAAGGTCCCGTCGATAGCATTGGCAGGCGAAGCATTAGCACAATCCTTGCGTAAGAAAATGACTTCGGCCGAGAAGTGTTACTGGTTTCTGCCATTCACCGTCAGGCCCTGTGACAGACAAGGCGAACGGGTTAAGCTCGGCATGAAACGGGGTATCACCATGGCGAAACGCCACGACAGCGACGCGGAATCGCGCCGCATCATCGAGCGGGTGGCGCGCGAGACCGACCCGGGCGGCACCTCGTTCCTCGCGCGCGACCGCGTCACCGCGGCCGATGCCGACCGGTCGGATCCGATCGAATATTGGGGCACCCGCATCGGTCGGGCAGCGGGCTTGCTTATTGCCATCGGCCTGTTGATCTGGCTCGTGCTTTTCGTCACCAGGGGCAGTTAGGAAAATCAATGAGTGCCGAAAAAACCGACGCGCCGCGCGCGGTCATCGTCGTCTCCAGCCATGTCGCACGTGGCTCGGTCGGCAACCGTGCCGCCGTCTTTGCGCTGGAGACGCTCGGCTTTCCGGTTTGGGCGGTGCCGACCGTCATTTTGCCCTGGCATCCGGGCCATGGCCGGGCCACCCGCATCGTGCCGCCGCTGGACCAGTTCAAGGCGCTGATGACCGACCTCGAGCGCGCGCCGTGGCTGGGCGAGGTCGGCGCCGTGCTGTCCGGCTATCTCGGCGAGGCTGGCCAGGCCGATGCCGTTGCTTCGCTGGTCGGCGCGGTCAAGGCGAAGACACCGGAAGCCCTCTATATCTGCGACCCGGTGATGGGCGATTCGGGCGGCCTCTACGTACCTGAGCCGACCGCTATCGCCATGCGCGACCGGCTGATGCCGATCGCCGATATCGCCACGCCCAACCGCTATGAGCTGGAATGGATGGCCGGAGCGCCGCTGCCAGACCTGAAATCGGCAATGGCTGCGGCCCTGCAAGCCGGCCCACCGGCCATGCTGGTCACATCGGCGCCGGCGATGATGGCCGGCGGCACCGGCAATTTGCTGCTCACAGGCAGGGAGGCGCTGCTTGCCGAACACCGGCTCATTGACAAGCCGCCGAATGGGCTCGGCGACCTGACGGCTGCCGTCTACCTAGCGCGGATCCTGTCCGGCCAGCCGGCCGCCAAGGCTCTGCAATCGACCACTGCGGCGGTCTACGAGATCCTGGCGCGCACCGCCAAGCGCGGCGGCGACGAGTTGCAGCTCGAGACCGATGCCCAGAGCCTGTCGCACCCAATGGCGATGGTGCAGCTTCGCCATCTCCTGCATCCGGAACGGGACCGCCGGGCGTGACGCAGGCCGAAAACGCCGTGCCGCAGGATGTTGCGCCCGATGATGTTGTGCCCGACCATGTTGTGCCCGAGAGCGTTGTGCCCGAGGACGTTGTGCCCGAGGATGTTGTGCTTGTCGGCGTCGACGGCTGCAAGGCTGGCTGGATAGCCGTCCGCCGCGATCCCGGTGCGGCACCGTCTACAGCCGTTTTCCCAAGCTTCGCGGCGTTGCTCGACCGACTGCCCGTCAATGCGATCGTGGCGGTCGACATGCCGATCGGCCTGCCCGATTTCTCGCAAAGAGGCGGTCGCGGCCCGGAGGCGCTGGTGCGGCCGCTGCTCGGGGCCCGGCAGTCCAGTGTCTTTGCCATCCCCTCCCGCGCCGCGCTCTACGCCGAGATCGAAGCTTTCACCACGGTCGACGCCTGGTATGCCGCACATCGCAAGGCAAGCGAGGTGGCCAGGACGACATCAGATCCGCCGCGCGGCGTCTCGATCCAGGCCTTCGGCATCTTCGCCAAGATCCGCGAGATCGATTCGCTGCTGATCGCGCGGCCCGAACTGCGCAGCCGCGTCTTCGAATCGCATCCGGAAGTTGCCTTCTGCAAACTGAACGGCGACCGCGCTATGCGCCTGCCCAAGAAGATCAGGGGCAACATCAATCCGGCCGGCATGGCCGAACGCAAGGCGCTGCTTGCCCAGCATGGTTATAGCGAGGATTTTCTCGACCAGACGCCGCCGCGCGGCGCGGCCGCCGACGATTTCCTCGACGCCGCGGCAATGATGGTGGTTGCCGGACGCATCGTCAGAGGCGAGGCAATGCCGTTTCCGGATCCGCCGCTCGCCGATCGTTTAGGCATTCCGGTCGCCATTTGGGCCTGAGGACCAGGGCGTCAGGAGCGTGATCTGAGCGCCTCGTTGAGTGCCCACATATCCTTCTCCTCGGGCGCAGTCTCCAATCCGAGCACGGGAATTTGCTTACGTAAATGGTCGTGGTGGGTGCGCACGCCATATTCGAGATCGGAGAGGTAAAAACCTCCGAAGGCTTCGGACAGCATGGATTCGTTGGACCATATCGAAAGCTGCACGTCCTCGGCCAGCGTGTCGCGATCGATGCGGTAGGACAGGTAGCGAGCAGCCGCCTGTTGCCTGGTCTCGTCGCGATAGCGGTAGATGGCGCCGCGCAGCAGCGTCTCACCCGTCGACAGCGGGAATTCCTGATAGAACTGTACCGATTCCGGCATGATCGACAGCACGTTGTTCGGGAAGATGCCGTAGTAGATCCAGGCCTTGCGCAGGTGCTCCGGCAGGTGCTTCGCCTCGGGTGCGAGCTTGATATATTGCGCGACGCTCCAGCGCCGTCCGGCATGCGGATTGTAAGTGGCGAACGAGCGCGATACGCCGTTGACGAACGGCTCGTCGAAATAGGTCGCACCGTAAAGATCCTGCAGCGCCGGATGTGCCATGGCGACGTGGTAGCCTTCATTGTCGACGTCGCGCACCGACTTCCAGTTGACCGGCGTATTTTGGGTCCAGATGCCCCGGGACGGCACCATCTCGACCACGCCGTAATGAGCAATCTCGGCTTCGATCGGCTTCAACAGCTCGGCCACGGATGGCTGCGGCCCACCCTTGCGGAAGCGGATGAAGATGAAGCCCATCCAGATTTCGAGCTCGAGCGGCATCAAGCCGAATTCGGTCTTGTCGAGGTCGGGGAAGGAACGCGGGCGGGCAGCACCGCGCAGTGTGCCGTCGAGATTGTAGACCCAGCCATGGAAAGGGCAGACCAGCGCGTTCTTGCAAGTGCCCTGGCTGTCGGCGACAACGCGACTGCCGCGGTGGCGGCACATATTGTTGAAGGCGCATACAACGCCATCCTTGCCGCGCACGATCAGCGCCCGCTCGCCGACCACATCCATCGTCAGATAGTCGCCGGCGTTCGGCACGTCGCAGACATGGCCGGCGATCTGCCAATGATTGCGGAAGACGTGCTCTTTCTCGAGTTCGAGCAAGGCGTCGGAATGATAGCTCCAGCCCGGCAGCCCCCGCCGATCCCAATCGTTGGGAATTGCCACGTCACGCAGATGCGGGTTCATAAAGGCTCTTTATTTATTGAATGATCGTTCAATAAAAGCATATTTTCCGTTGAAATGCAATGGCTTGCAAAAATGGGGAGAATTCTTGGCGGGAAATCGAGCCGGATTTGAGAGCCGAGTCCGAACGATCGAAGCCGGGAAAATCCCGGGAATTCCGGACGTTAATCCCCTCACGCTTGTTGAGCGCCCGACGCTCCGTGGGCCTGGCAAGGCGACGTGGATCTGGTGCCGTGGGTAGCGGAAAACGAGAATGCCACCTGTGCTGCAGCTACACCTGATCGGTTCGCCCAGGAATGGCCGCGGGCCTGGTTTCATGCCGGTTACACAATCGTTAATCCATCATCGTTGGCCGGTTACAAGGTGCGATTAGGTTCGTTTCAACAGAGAAAAGAAGAAGACCGAAGGAAACGACGATGCGTACGAAAATCCAGGTCACCAATACCGACCTTCGCCAGCAGGGTCCCCAACGTAACGACCGGCGCCCGAAGCTGGCGCTGCGCCAGCGCGCCAGTGATCATCCAATGGCGATGTTCATGCTGCTGGCGTCCGCCGCATTTGCCGGCATGGCGTTGACGCCGACCGTCGGTCCGGCCTTCGCCTCACTGAACCCGCCGGCCAACCTCATCGATGGCGCGACGACCAGCACCAAGACGGCGCGCCTGCCGATTTCGGAGATCGATTTCGCCTGCAAGGGGCAGGCCTGGGGCGCCGAGAGCCTGGACTGCCTGCGCGTCATCGCCGCCCAGTCGGGCAAGGCACGGCCGGTCCGCATGATCGCCAACGCCGCCCCGCTGGCCGATACGCCGAACGTTTTTTGATTTTTTGCGAGCGCCCTCCAGCACTCCAGTCAGGCTCCCGCCGCAATGTCGGCCGGGAGCCTTTTTCTTCCGGGAGAGATGGCGGAGTCTAG
The DNA here is from genome assembly GCF_040323385.1 of Mesorhizobium sp. M0045. NCBI lineage: Bacteria > Pseudomonadati > Pseudomonadota > Alphaproteobacteria > Hyphomicrobiales > Phyllobacteriaceae > Mesorhizobium > Mesorhizobium sp. M0045. The sequence continues at coordinate 90,216 of NZ_JAMYUY010000022.1, read as the reverse complement.
CCGCCCAGAGCGGCCTGCTCGGCAATGGCCGAGAGCACGCCGCGCACATCCAGCGTGCTGAACGGTTTTTCGAGGATTGGCGGCCGCTGCGGCGCCGGCAGCGCCTCGATTTCGCCTTTCGCGCCGATCAGATCGCCGGTGACAAGCACGAAGCGCCGCGCTAGACCCGGCAATTCGCCGAGTAGCTCGCGATAGGCGGCTATGCCGCTGGTGCCGGGCATGCGCAAATCGGAAAACACGATGTCCGGCGGGACATGGCCACTCAGCGTAGCGGCGGCCGAGACCCAGGCCGGCACGATCCGCGACTTGATGCCCATCAACTCCAGAATGTCGGACAGCGACGCGGCGACATCCGGCTCATCGTCTATGATCAGCGCGTGACGCAAGCCGCTCGACCGCGACGGAGCTTCGCCGGCGGCGGCCGCGCCGGCCGCGATCGCCGGCAGCTGCACGACAAAACGCACACCTCTCGGCGAAACCTCCTCGAACCAGATATTGCCATTGTGCCGCTCGATGATCGATTTCGAGATCGACAGACCGATGCCGGTACCGACACCGACCGGCTTGGTGGTGAAATAGGATTCGAATATGCGTGAACGTATCGCTTCCGGCACGCCTGGTCCGTTGTCCTCGACCGAGAATCCGGGATTGCCGCGGTCGCTGCGAAACGTCCGGACCTTGATCCGGCGGTCGCCGGCAACGCCGGCCAAGGCATGCTGGCTGTTGATGAGGAAGTTGGCGGCTACCTGCGTCACATGGTCGGCATCTGCCATGGCCAGCAGCGGGCCGCTAGCGAAATCGGTGTCGATGATGATGCCGCTCGACCGTGCGCCATAGGCGGTCACTTCGAGTGCGGCGCGGATCACCTGGTTGAGGTCGGTTTCTGCCTGTGCAGCCGGGTGCAGGCGGACCATCGACAGGAAGCTCTTGACGATACGGCCGCAGCGCTCGGCAGCGGCGCGCACCTTTTCGGCGCGCACCTTGGTCTGCGGATCGGCGGCGAATTCGTGCAGCAGCGTCGACTGGGCGACAACCACGGCCAGCGGATTGTTGAGCTCGTGCGAAACGCCGGCGAGCAGCGACCCCATTGCCGCCATCTTCTCGTTCTGGTGCAGTTTTTCGCGCTGGCGGTTGATTTCCTCCTCAGCCCGCAACTTGTCGCGCAGGTCGCGGATGGAGCCGAAGATCAGCTGGCGATCGGCGACGCGCATCTCGGTTGCCGTCAGCTCGATCGGAAAAACCTCGCCAGCGGCATTCTGGGTGACCGTTTCAAGCCGCTGGCCGACCATCGGCGCACCGCGGCCCGACATGTATTCGGCGCCCGACGCATAGCCCTTGCGGTAATATTCCGGCACGACCGTATCGAGCAGGTCCTTGCCGAGGATGTCGCTGCGCCGATAGCCGAACATCTTCTCGGCGGCCGGATTGAATTCGATGATCGAGCCGGTCTCGTCGATGACGATGATAGCATCGAGCGAGGCCTGCAGCATGGTGCGGCGAATGACGTCGCTGGCATGCGCGTCGGAGGGCGACCGTTCGATGGCATCGCCGATGGCGAGTGCCACCATGTGCAACGCCGCCTCTTCCTGGTCGGTCCATTCGCGTTCGTGGATGCAGTCGTTGACCGCCAGCGTGCCCCACAAATTACCGTGCGAAAAGACCGACACCGACAGGAACGACTTGATGTTCTGCTTTTCGAAATCCGTCCGCAGAAAGCCTTCGAGATCGCGTGTGTGCCCGGCGAAGATCTTGCCTTGACGCTCGTCCTCCGCCAGCCGTTCCAGCAATGGGTCTGAATCGACGACCGACTGCATGATGACGGTTGGTGACGCCAGCTCGCCGCCAAACCGGGGGGCGATCCAATAAGCGGCGACCGACTGGGCGAAGCCCTGGCCGGGCAGTTCGCGCAGGCGAAACAGGATGCCGCGGTGACAATCCATGGCTTCGCAAAGCGTTTGGAGAATACCCTCCATCTCGCGCTGCCAGTCACCGGCTTCGCGCAGCCGGCGAACCACATGCACGGCCACCATCGCCGCGCCCTGCCTGGCGCCCTGCACGTCCACGCGTGTTGTTTCAGCCGTCATGATCAGCCGTCATTTCCTGGCCGCGGCTTCCTCAAGCCGTCGCCTTAGTTATTTTCGCCGACTGGCAGCGAGAAGATATAGCCTTCGCCGCGCACCGTGCGCAGGAATTTCGGATTGGCCGGATCCGCCTCGATCTTCTTTCTCAGCCGCATGATGCGGATGTCGACGGCGCGGGACGATTCCGGATCCTCGACGAAACCGATCGCCTCGGAGATCGCCGCCCGCGTCAACAGCCGGTTGGCGCGCGTCAGGAACACCTCCAGCACGTCGAACTCGCTCTTGGCCATGTCAATGACCGCGCCGTTGGCGCCGGTGACGAGCCTGCCGTCGAGATCGGCGTGAAAGGGTCCGAAGCTCACGGACCGGCGGCCGCCGGATGTTTCAGCCTTGGCCTTTTGTGGCTCGGTCGGCTCCGGAACGCGACGCAGCACGCTGCGCACCCTGGCCAGCACTTCGCGCAATTCGTAAGGCTTGACGATGTAGTCGTCAGCGCCGAGCTCCAGTCCGACGATGCGGTCGAGCGCGGTACCGGCGGCCGTCGCATAGATGATGCCGATCGGCATTTTCGACCGCATCCAGCGCCCGAGCGACAAGCCGTCCTCGCCCGGCATGGCGATGTCGAGAATGGCCAGATGGAAGGACTGCACTTCCAAGAGGTCGCGCGCCGCCGCCGCACTTTCGGCCGTGGCCACATCATAGCCGCTGGCGCCGAGATACTCGGCGACCGCGTCCCTGAGGTCGGGCTCGTCCTCGACGATGACAATTCGTGCACGCACGATGCTTTCGCTCCCGCTTTCAGTGGAAAGTAGATTGGGTATAAACATGATGTCCAGCACTCTTCTTGGGTTGCCGTATGCGGGGTAGAAAAACATGGCTGCACGATCCGTTATCGCGCTTGTTTCCGTCGCTGAAGTAATTGCCACCGATCTCGCCGATCATCTCGAGCGGCGCGGTCATGACGTCCGTGCGGCGCGACAGCCGTGGGAAGCCGAATCGCTGCTTTCGGAAAAGGGTATCGATGTCGTGGTTGTCGGCGACAGCGTCAGCCAGGCGGAGGGGCGAGACCTGCTCAGGCGACATGGCGGCGAAGGTGGCCCGGATTTCATCCTGATCTGCCGCCCGGCCGATCTGGTCGACAAGGTTCTGGCGCTCGAACTCGGCGCCGCCGACGTCGTCGAAAGCCCGCTCAATGTCAGGGAGCTTGCCGCTCGCGTCGGCGGCCTTCTGGCTCGGCGCGGCAGGAGCGCCGGGGAACTGATCGTGCTGGAGAACGCGACCGTCGATCTCCGATCGGCCATTGTCATGCACCGCTCGGGAACCGAAGAACAGCTGTCCCCCGGGCAGGTGGCGCTGCTCAGGCTGTTCCTGGCCAGCCCGCGCAAGGTGCTGACGCGGGACGACATCATCGCCGCCGCGCCCGCCGAAAATGCCGAAGCCTTCGATCGGTCGATCGATTCGCGCATCGTGCGGCTGCGCCGCAAGCTCGATACCGAAACCATCACCACCATACGGGGTGCCGGTTACCGGTTCGATCCGCCGACGCAATTCGCCGATTGAAGGCAGGACGGCCACCCTTTTGTCTTGAGCATCGGGTTTTCCCAAAACCGGTTTCCACTTTGGGGTTCCGATGCTCTTCAGCGCACCACGAGAAGCGACGGGCCGGACGGCATGTCACTGTTCGTACTGACCTCGCCGGCATGAGCACGTTCCTTCAGCAGCACGGTGGCGAGGCCGGCAATGCCGAGCAGCCCCTGGACGTAAAGCAGGGCGGAAAGCACGGAAGCGGCGAATTTCGTTTTCATCCTGTTCGTTCCTCAAAATTGGAATTTACGGGCACTTCAGGGGAACCCCCGAAGCGCCCGCGCCGCCAGCGGAGCCCCCCGTTGCGGCGCGGGCCTTCGGTCCTCTCGGCTGCAAGTTGCCGGAGGCGCCGCGCATCCTCAACGGCCCTAAGCCGCCCCCGCCAGAGGGGCTTGAGCCGGTCGACGCGCAGGCTGGAAAGTGTCCAGATCAATCCAGGCCGTAGCGAAACAGTGTTGGCTTCCGATCGTTCGTTGCCCGCTGTTTTCGTTAGGTCAACTTTGCCTGTTCGCTGTATCCGGATCATGCCGCCGACGCTGCGCTTTGTTGCAGCTCGGTTTCGGAGTCAGGTGAATTCCTATCAAACGAAAGGCAATCGCGTATTGGCGCCGCGGTTTGGCCGATCCGCCTAGGCAAACACGCCACCCGTCATGACGACGTCGTGCAACTGCAAGCTGCTTTGCACGGACCTTTTCTGTTAACCAGGGGAAACAGAATCGAAACACAAACGAGCATCTTGCGAAATCGGCTTGAAACATGACGCCCCGATAAGCCGGTCATGAATTGGGCCGGCCCCGACCGGCAGAATAGGGGAGACATCATGTACACTGCCATTTCCGCCAAGCTCATCAACATCGCCGCCGCCGTCATCACCGGTACTGCCTTGCTTGTCAGTGCCGGCAACGGCGCAGCCCACGCCGCCGCCAACAAGATCGTCGCGCGTGTGTCGCTATCGCAGCAGACCATGGAAATTCTGGTCGACGGGCGGCCGACATTCGCCTGGAAGGTCTCGACCGGCGACAGGACGCACGTCACGCCGACCGGTTCGTTCAAGCCGACCCGCATGCATGAAATTTGGTATTCGAAGAAATACGACAACGCCCCGATGCCGCATTCGGTGTTCTTCAGCGGCGGCTACGCCGTACATGCGACAAGCGCCATCAAGCGCCTCGGCCAGCCGGCCTCGCATGGCTGCGTGCGTCTGCATCCGGACAACGCCGCCGATTTCTACCAGCTCGTCGAGGTCTTCGGCCCGGCCAACACCAGCATCGTCATCGTCAAGTGAGCGATGCTGCTCTTGTGTCGCTCAAAAAGGCCGGAAATCCGGCCTTTTTATTGTACAATGTTAGTACAATCTAATCTGGGTTAGTACAATCTAATCCGGCATCACCGGCATCAGCTTCGGATCCGGCTTTTCAGCGTGATGCGGCAGGTCCTTGCTGGCGATAAAGGTGTAGAACATCGGCACCACAAACAGCGTGAACATGGTTCCGACCAGGATGCCGGTGAAGATCACCAAGCCCATCGAATAGCGTGCCGCGGCACCCGCGCCGCTGGAGATGATCAGCGGCACCACGCCGAGCGCCATCGCCGCCGTCGTCATCAGGATCGGCCGCAGCCGCACCCTGGCCGACGCGATGATCGCATCGCGCCGCCGCATGCCGTGCATTTCACGCTGCTGGTTGGCGAACTCGACCAGGAGGATGCCGTGCTTGGTGATGAGGCCGATCAGCGTGATGAGGCCAACCTGGGTGTAGATATTGAGCGTGCCTAGCCCGATGTTAAGCGGCACGATCGCGCCGAAGATCGAGAGCGGCACCGCCATCATGATGATCAACGGATCGCGGAAGCTTTCGAACTGCGCCGCCAGCACCAGATAGATGACGAGCACAGCCGCAGCGAAGGCGATGATGATCGTGTAGCCCTGTTGCTTCTCCTGCCGTGACTGGCCGGTATAGTCGATGAAGAACGTGTCGGGCAGGCTTTCCCTGGCGATGTCCTCGATGGTCTTCAGCCCGTCACCGGTGGTGACGGTGGGCAATGGCAGAGCGGAAATCGTGGCGGAGTTCAACTGGTTGAACTGCTCGATGGCGGCCGGCGACGCGTTGGTCGAGATCTTCACCACCGCCGAGAGCGGCACCATCTCGCCCGACGCGCTGCGCACGAAATACTCGGCCAGCTTTTCAGGGTTGTCGCGAAAGCTCTGCGGCACCTGCGGGATGATGTCGTAGCTGTTGGATTCGCGGTCGAACTGCGCCACCTCGGCGCCACCGACCAGGAGCGTCAGCGTCCGGCCGATGTCGGCGATCGGCAGGTTGAGCGCGGCGGCGCGGTCGCGGTCGATCGTCACCGTCACTTGCGGCGCGTCGTAGGACATCGAATTCTCCACGGCGAGGAAGCGGCCGGAGGCCTGCGCCTTGTTCTTGATATTTTCCGCCGCCTCGTAGACTTCGGAGGCCTCGCCGGTCGAGCGCACGACCATCGTGATCGGCAGGCCACCGCCGGAGCCGGGCAGCGTCGGCGGCGCGAAGACGAAAGCCTTGACGCCCGCCACCTTGGCAAGGCGCGCAGTGATGTCTTGCTGAAGTTCCTTCGAGCTGCGCGCGCGCTCGGCCCAGTCCTTGAACGCAAAGCCGACGAAAGCGCTGTTCGTCGGGCCTTGGAACGCGACGGCGGAGAACCGCGCCCTGGTTTCGGGGATATCATTCACCAGCCCGAGAATCTGGTTCACATAGGTCTCGGTGTAGTCCGACGTCGCGTACCGCGGCGCGTTCACAATAGACAGCAAGAAGCCCTGGTCTTCTTCCGGCGCCAGTTCGCTTGAGGTCTTGGTGAACATAAAGCCGGTCGTGGCGACCAGTGCGACGACGATCATCAGCGTCACCGGGCGATATTTCAGCGAGCCGGTGACCAGCCGCTCATAGATGTGTTCGACGCGCCCGAACGTATTGTCGACAATGCGCTGGAAGCGGCTGTGCGAGCCGGACCTCAGGATACGTGCCGACATCATCGGTGTGACGGTTAGGGCAACGCCCCCCGAAAGCACCACCGAGCCGGCAAGCGTCACCGCGAATTCGCGAAACAGCGCGCCGGTCAGGCCGCCGGTGAAGGCCAGCGGCGCGAACACGGCGGCCAGCGTTATCGTCATGGCGACGACGGCGGAAGAGATCTCGCGCATGCCGTTGAAGGCAGCCTGCATCGGCGACAAACCGTCTTCCTCCATGTGGCGGTGGATGTTTTCCACCACCACGATGGCGTCGTCGACGACGAGGCCGATCGCTAGCACCATGGCCAGCAACGACAAAAGGTTGATCGAATAACCCAAAGAAAACAGCAGGAAACAGACGCCGATCAGCGACAGCGGAATGGTCACGATCGGCATCAGCACCGAGCGGAACGAGCCGAGGAAGAGCAGGATGACGACGATGACGATGGCGACCGCCTCGCCGATGGTCTTGAACACCTCCTCGATCGACGCGCTGATCTGCTCGGTCGAGTCGTAGACGATCTCGATCGTCATGCCGAGCGGCAGTGTCTCCTGGATGGTCGGCACGATCTTGTGGATCGCCGCCGCCGTGGTCAGCGGATTGGCGGCCGGCGTTGGAAAGATGGCGAGAAAGATGCCGGGCTTGCCGTTGAACGTGACCCTGGTGTCGGTGCTCGCCGCGGCGAGCTCGACGCGGGCCACATCGCGCAGCCTCACCACATTGCCGTCTTTCGAGCGGAGCGGAAGGGCAGCGAAAGCCTCCGGCGTCTGCAGGGTCGAGCGAACCGTGATCGAGGAAGCCACATATTCGTTTTCGGTATCGCCGGGCGCCGAGAGGAAATTCGATTCGTTGATGGCGGTCAGCACTTCCGCCGCCGTCACGCCGCGCGCCGCCAGTTTGATCGGGTCGATCCAGACACGCATCGAATATTCGGCGGCGCCGAAAATCTGCACGTCGGCGACACCTTCGACCGTCGAGATACGCGGCCGCACGACACGCTCGATATATTCGGTGAGCTGTTCCGGTGTCATGTTCGGATTCTGCATCGAGATGTACATCATCGCGAACTGCTGGCCGGTGCCCTTGACGATCACCGGGTCTTTGGTTTCGTCCGGCAGATCGCCGCGAACACTCTGAACCTTCGACAAGACTTCGTTCAGCGCGACGTCGGGGTCGGAGCCGAGCTTCATCTGCACCGTCACGGTGCTGGAGGACGGCCGGCTCGACGACGTGACATAATCGATGTTTTCGGTCGAAGCGACGGCACGCGCGATCGGCGCGGAAATGAACCCCTGGATCAGGTCGGCGCTGGCACCGGGATAGGCCGTGGTGATGGTGATGGCCGTTTCTTCAACCTCTGGATACTGCCGAATCGAAAGGTTGAAGATGCCCTGAAAACCCAGAAGCAGGATCATGCAGGCAAGCACGGTCGAGAGAACCGGGCGGCGGATGAAGAGGTCGGAAAAGCTCATTGCTGGGCTGCCTGCTGGTTCCCCGGCTTGCTCGGATCGATCGTGTTGTCGACGGCAACGGACATGCCGTTGGAGAGCCGGTTCTGGCCGGCCGTAACGACTTCGTCGCCGGGCTGTATGCCTTCCAGGATCTCGACCAGGCCGGCGTTGTGGCGGCCTGGCTTGACGAACACCTGGGCGAGCACGAGCTGCGGTTTCTGTTCTTCCGCTGCCGGCTTGGCTTCCGCTGCCGGTTTGGCTGGGGTAGCAGCCGGCTTTTCGTCGGGTTTTGCCACGGGTGCTTCGGCCGCCGGCTCGGCAGCATCTGCAGCCGGCTTTTCTTTCGGCTTTGCCTCGGGAGCCGCGCCGTTGGCTTCGGCGGATTTGGCCGCGCGCACCACGAAGACGAAGTCGCCGTACAGGCTGGAAGTCAGCGCCGTCTGCGGCAGCGCCAGCACGTCCTTCTCCTCGGGCAGTTCGACGCGCACCTGGACGAACTGGCCGGGCGTCAGCTTGCCTTCGGGATTGCCGACCTCCGCTCTACCATCACCAGCCGGCTGGTCGGGTCGATCTTCGGATCGATGCCGCGGATGCTGCCGGTGAACGGCATGTCGCCGCCGCCGACGCCCAACCGCACCCTCTGTCCGATCTTCAGCTGTGGAAGCTGCTGCTCCGGCACGGTGAAATCGACACGCATCGTATCCATGTCCTGCAAGGTCACCACGGCAGTGCCGGGTGTGAGATACTGGCCAAGGTCGATTTTCGGAATACCGACAGTACCCTTGAAGGGGGCCGTCAACTGCTTTTGGTCGAGCACCGCCTGCAGCTTGTTTACCTGCGCGGCTGAGACCGATGCTGCTGCCTGCGCCGTGTCGAGCGTAGCATCGGTGCCGACCCCGCGCTTCTGCAGCTCGAGAGCGCGCATCAGCGTCGTCTGGTCGGAGGTGGCTTGCGCCTTCGACGCGACGAGGTCGGCTCGCTCGACGGCATCGTCAAGCTGCAGCAGGACGGCGTTGGCGGCGACCTTCTGATTGGCATGGAACAGGATGTCCTTGACGATGCCAGCAGTTTCGACCGTCAGGTCGACGCCGCGTACGGCACTGACAGTGCCGATCGCCTCGATGCCGGGGGTCCAGGACATCGGTTTGACGATGACTGTCGACACGGTCGTGGCCGGCGGCTTCATGGTGGCGAAGAACTGTTTGATCGCATTGTCGCGAAACAGGTTGAAGCCGACGATGCCGCCGCACACCAGCACGAGCAGAATGAAGGCGATGATGAAGCGCTTGATCACGAACAGTTCCCTCGGCCATGGCCCAGCATAACGGTCGGATGACCGGAACACATACCTGTGACTGGTCCCAATTTCAAATGATGGCGATCTTACTGTACCGTCTGGACGGTCTTGTCAATTCCGCCTAAGCTAATGAATGGGGAACGATTGATGAAGGTCCGCAGAGCAAATTCGCGCGAAAAAATTCTCGCTGCTGCCGCCGCGGTGGCGCGCGAGACGGGTCCTGGCAGCCTGTCGCTGGACGCTGTTGCCAGCCGTGCCGGCGTGTCGAAGGGTGGTCTTCTCTACAATTTCCCGACCAAGGCGAAATTGATGCAGGCGCTGGTGGAGGATTATCTCAGCGCATTCCAACAGGCGCTGGAGGCCGCCCGCAAGAACAGCGGCAGCGGCGAGAGCCCGCTCGCCGCCTATATCAGGCTTTCGGCCGAGCATGCCGAGGAGTCGAAGCCATCGGCATCCTGGATATTTTCGGCAATCGCCGAGGATCCCGATTTTCTAACGCCGATAAAATCGTTCAGGCGGCAGGTGTTCGAGCAGCTGAAGGAGGAGACGCCGAATCTCAAGGCGCTACTGGTCTGCTATCTCGCCATCGAAGGGCTTCGCAGCATGAACCTGTTCGGTTCGGACATTCTCTCCGCCGACGAGCGCCGGCTGCTGATATCGACCCTGCTGGAGATCGCGGAATAGTCTAGGAATACGCCGGCCGGGTTCAGTTGCCTCGACTGTCGGGATGTGGCTGGAGCGAGGTGCCGTCCACTTGGGGCAGAGTGAACTCCACGCTTTGAACCTGCGTCTCGGTGCTCTCCGAAAATCGGTTCCGATTTTCGGGCCGATGCGCTAGAGCCTTTCGGGATTGACCCGAGCTGCCTTCAACCCGGAAAGGCTCCCACCGCTGCCCATGCCCCATCTTCCCGAGCATCTTCTCACCGGCTACCGCAGTTTTATGAGCGGCCGCTATCTCACCGAAAGCGGCCGTTATCGCTCGCTGGCGCGAGAGGGCCAGGCACCGGAAACGATGATCGTCGCCTGCTGCGATTCGCGGGCCGCGCCCGAAGCGATCTTCGACGCCGGGCCCGGCGAGCTGTTCGTGCTGCGCAATGTCGGCAATCTGGTGCCGCCCTATGCGCCCGACGATCAGTTCCACTCGACATCGGCGGCGCTCGAATTTGCCGTGCAGAGCCTCAAGGTCAAGAACATCGTGGTGATGGGCCATGGCCGCTGCGGCGGCATCCGCGCGGCACTCGACACCACGGCCGCACCCTTGTCGCCGGGCGATTTCATCGGCAAGTGGATGAGCCTAATCGCGCCTGCGGCCGAGACCGTATCGTCCAGCACCTTCATGACCGCGACCGAGCGCCAGACGGCGCTGGAGCGCATCTCGATCCGCTATTCCATAGCCAATCTGCGCACCTTCCCTTGTGTTTCGATCCTCGAAGGCAAGGGGCGGCTGTCGCTGCACGGTGCCTGGTTCGATATTTCGACCGGCGAGCTTTGGGTGATGAACAAGGACACAGGCGATTTCGAGCGGCCGGAGACGGAGTAGGAGACGAGGCATGATGCGAGCTCGGTTCGCGTTCGCGGCGGCCGCACTGCTGTGCTCAGCAAATGTTGCCCGCGCCGACGATAGCGCGATCATAGACCGCTGGTATTCGGCACTGCTGGTCGCCGACCGCACCGAATTGTCGGACCTGCTCGCCGACAACGTCCGCATCAAGCTCGACGACCTCGGCGTCGTGCAAAGCAAGCAGGAGTTCATCGCCTCGATCGCCGAGTGGCAGGGCGCCGTCGCCGGGGCCGAAATCCGCCACCGGATCGAGAAGACGGAGGGCGGCGTCACCACTGTGATCGCCTGCTATGATTTTCCCAGCAACGACATGCTGATGCAGGAGACTTTCGCGGTCGCCAACGACCAGATCAGCGCCAGTTCGCAAGCCGCGATCGCCGAAAATTGCGACGGTTACTGACGGAACCATGAACTGGGGCCGCTGTTGCGCGCAACCGGCCGGCGCCTTACATCGGTGACGATCCATCTCCTCCCGCCACTCAGCGAAAGTTTGCCCATGCCATCCGCCGTCGACCTCGCCGCCCATCCGCTGACCGCATGGCAAGGGCCGCTCGGCCTGCCCGATTTCACGCGCATCGGCGATGGCGATTTTTCTCCGGTCTTCGACGCGGCCCTGAAGGCGCATGAAGCCGAGATCGAGGCGATTGCCGGCAACACCGGGACGCCGACCATCGAAAACACGCTTGCCGCGCTCGAGCTTGCCGGCGAGGCTCTCGACCATGTCTCGTCGATCTTCTGGTGCCGCGCCGGCGCCCACACCAACGAGGCGATCCAGGCGCTGGAGCGCGACATCTCGCCGAAGATGTCGCGGCACTTCTCGGCAATCTCGATGAACGAACGCCTATTCGCCCGCATCGACCACCTCTATCAGCGCCGCGATGCTTTGAAGCTCGATGCCGAAACGCTGCGGGTCTTGGAAAAGACCTGGAAAAACTTCGTTCGCTCCGGCGCCATGCTCGACGCCGAAGGCAAGAAGCGGCTGGCCTCGATCAACGAGGAATTGTCGTCGCTCGGCACCAATTTCGGCCAGAACGTGCTTGCCGACGAGCGCGACTGGGCGTTGTTCCTCGACGAGGCCGATCTTGCCGGCCTGCCGGAATTCCTGAAAAGCTCGATGGCGGAAGCCGCCGAGATGCGCGGCCAGAAGGGCCGCTACGCCGTCACTCTGTCGCGGTCGATCTACGAGCCGTTCTCGACCTTCTCAGAACGCCGCGACCTGCGCGAGACGGCGTTCCGCGCCTTCATCATGCGTGGTCAGAATGGCGGCGCCACCGACAATACGGAAGTGGTGCGCGACATGCTGCGCCTGCGCGCCGAGAAGGCGAAGCTGCTCGGCTATGCTTCCTACGCCGCATTGAAGCTCGACGATACCATGGCCAAGACGCCGGAGGCGGTGCACGCGCTGCTCGATCCGGTCTGGGAAAAGGCGGTGGAGAAGGCCGCAAGCGACCAGGCCGAATTGCAGCGGCTGGCGGCCGAGGCCGGCAGCAACGAGAAATTCGCTGCCTGGGACTGGCGCTTCTACCAGGAGAAGCTGCGGGCAGAGAAATTCGCCTTCGACGAGGCCGAGCTGAAGCCGTATCTGCAGCTAGACCGCATCATCGACGCCTGTTTCGATGTGGCAACACGATTGTTCGGCATTTCTTTCGAAGAAAAGAAGGGCATTGCCACCTGGCATCCGGACGCGCGTGTCTTCGTGGTGAAGAATGCCGACGGCAGCGAGCGCGGCCTGTTCCTCGCCGACTATTTCGCCCGGCCTTCGAAGCGCTCCGGCGCCTGGATGAGCGCGCTGAAATCCGGTTATAGGCTTGGCCCTGGCTCGAAGCCGGTCATCTACAACATCATGAACTTCGCCAAGCCGCCGGCCGGCGAGGCCGCCTTGCTGTCGGTCGATGAAGCCAAGACGCTGTTCCATGAATTCGGTCATGCTCTGCACGGCATGCTGACCGACGTCACTTGGCCGTCGGTCGCTGGCACCTCGGTCAGCCGCGATTTCGTCGAACTGCCTTCGCAGCTTTACGAACACTGGCTGACGGTACCGGCGGTGCTGGAAAAACATGCGCTGCATGTCAAGACCGGCAAGCCGATGCCAAAGGCGCTGGTCGACAAGATGCTGGCGGCGCGCACCTTCGGCGCGGGCTTCGCCACGGTCGAGTTCACTGCCTCGGCGTTGGTGGACATGGCTTACCACGCGCGGCCGGATGCACCGGACCAGCCGCTTCGTTTCGAAGCCGAAACGCTGGAACGGCTTAACATGCCCGATACCATTGCCATGCGTCACCGCACCCCGCATTTCGGCCACATCTTTGCCGGCGACGGCTATTCGGCCGGCTATTATTCCTACATGTGGTCCGAAGTGCTCGATGCCGACGCCTTCGCCGCCTTCGAGGAGACGGGCGATCCGTTCAATCCGGCGCTGGCCGAGCGGCTGCGCAAGAACATCTACGCCGCTGGCGGCTCGAAGGACCCCGAAGAACTCTACACCGCCTTCCGCGGCAAGATGCCTTCACCGGAAGCAATGATGGCCAAGCGCGGACTGGTGTGATGCGTGCCCGCTCTTGTCACGGTTCTCTTCCATCCTGATTGATGTCGGCCGTCATGGCGTCGGGTTGCGCGCCGGCTGATCCGGTTTCTGTCGGCCCCGGCTCGGCCTCGCTGGCTGCGGCAGTGTCGTTGAGGTGACTGCCCGCTATGCTGATCGGCCGCTGGCGCATCCGGACCGCCTTGCGACGACCGCTACGGAAATAAATCTCTCAGTCGCGAACGTCAGCCCCGCCAACGGAAGGCGAGGCTGGTAAGTTGATTGTCCCGGCAAGCTTTTTTGCCGGGGCGATTGGCCTAGACTAGGCAGGCACAAAGCCAAAATAGGCTTTGTAGGACGCCCCTTCGCCGGAAATCAGGGGCGTTTCCACTTTGAACCCAATCCCGCTGAAGGTGGTATTGTTCGTACGTGCCGCGAGCAACACCATCTGCTTTGCGGAGATGGTCACTGTCGCGCTCCCGATCCTGTCATCGCCCCAATCGAAGAGATCGCTGATGGCGCCGCCGATCGATGGCATCAACGATCCCAGGGCCGGGCCGGCTATCGCGGCAATGATAGGTCCTGCCACCGGAATGAGGCCCAAAGCCAGCGTACCCGCCGTATGGACGCCCATCACGACCTTCTGCACTTCGTCCTTGTACTTGTTGGGATCGCCGAAATCGTTTTCCATCAGCACCGTACCGATATTGATGCCGTAGGGCTTGCCTCGATAGACCTCCATCAGGTCGGGTCTCGTATCTCCCGCATCGACGTCGCCATAGACCTGGCTGCGCTTGGTGTCGGCGATCTGCGGCGTTGTCACGCTGACGATGACATAGGGCTCGTCCGCACTCGACCCCTGATCCCAGTCGGTCTCGCCGAAGCAATGGAGCCCGGTATAGTGGACGACGACATCTCGAAGGTCGATCGCGCCGGTGTCGGGCCACCAATATATGCCGCCGTTTTCAAACAGATTGGCACGGCCACCGTCGGCGAATTCGGTCTCGTCGGTGGTTGGGTACCCCAGATATGACTGTTCCCAGCCCAGGCTTTCCCACTTCTTGCGGATGTCACCGTACACCACGTTGGCTCCTGTGTTCGGTGTCCAGTAGATCGAGCCGGCATTGGCAAAATGGTTGTAGCGCCCGACGCCGTCGGGAGTTCCGGTCTCGTCGGTGACCGGATAGCCGAGAACCGAGCGCTCCCAGCCCATTGCTGCCCATTTGCCGCGAATTGCCCCCCAAATCGCTTGAGCACCGGTATTCGGTGTCCAGTAGATCGAAGCGGTATTGTTGTTGAAGTGATTGTATCGGCCGACGCCGTCGGGAGTTCCGGTTTCGTCGGTGCAGGGAATGCCCCACGCGAGACCGCCAAGCGCAATCCATTTCCTGTAGATGTCGCCGTGGATCTCAAAGGCGTCGTGCATGGCATCGTTGTAACAAATGCATGAGCCGTTCTTGAGATACCAGGCTTTTCCAGTCTCCTTCCTGTCGATCTCGGCGAAGCCGGCGCCTCCAAGGGAGTTGTACTTTTGCTGTATGACAGCTTCGGGCGATAGGAGCGACCAAGGCCCGATCCTGAGCTGGTCGGAAAGTCTTGTGGCTCCAGCGCGGATGGTGCCGGCACGCACTCTTGAAGTTGCTCTGGCAGTATACGGCATGACCTTTTCCTTCCTGTGAGTGTTGGTATCGGGGGCTTCAGGCCTCCGGCGATCGGTTTTGATCGACGAGCCGAGGTTCCCAGACCGCGACTTACGGACGGCTTACAGAGTTCCGAGCTGCGCCAGAGCAATTCCAGGAAACGTGTGGAACGGTTTTCCGTCCGGAACTGCGCAAAAATAAAGAGATAGAGCGGTTCGGCGTTTCCGTGAGACGATGAACCGGTCTAGAGAAACGGGCGCACGAGCGAACGCAGCAAAGGCGAGGGCTCGTCATCGCCGGTCGAAGCGAGCGCGCGTTCATAGCGCCGGTAATCCTCGATGGCGCCGGCGTGGTCGTTTCTGGAGAGGCTCTCCTGGATGAGCGTGCGATGGAGTTTGGCCGATTCCGGGTAGAAATCGAGCGCACGCCGGCACGCCTGGCGTGCCCGATCTGCGTTGCCTCGGCTCTGCCAGTGTTTGGCGATCCGCACGGCAAGCTCCACCAACCCGTCCCGCACCCGGTCGGCCGCGGCGTTCGACCAGGCGGGCGTCGGGCCATTCGAGAAAAGCGGGCCGACAAAGCCTTCCAGCAGCATCTCCTGCTCCTCGATTGCGCTGTCTCTTTGGCCCGACAGAACGGGTTTCAGCCGGTCTTCCCAATCCTGCAGATCGATCCAGACCTTGTCGGCAGCGAGCCGCAAACGGCCTTCTCTCAGGGTTACGAGTTCGCCTTGCCCGAGCAATTTGCGCAGACGATGCAGCGCCTGCTCCAAGGCCGCTTTGGCCTGGTCGCCGTCGAGGTCGGGCCAGAGCCAATCCTGCAGGGTTTCCACCGAACAGACCTGATCCCTCGAGAGGCAGATAATGCGCAATATGTCGAGAGCGCGGGTAGGTTTGGCACCGGGCGCGACCTCGGCGCCATCGATCTCGAGGCGGAAGCCTCCCATCAAGTGTATCCTGAGCGGCCAAGGCCACTGGGCGGGGCGGCCAGCGGGCGGGACCAGATATCGCGCCCGAACGACGCGGCGGCAGAGATCGACATCGATCTTTCGCTCCAGCGCATCGGCGATCAGCTCGGCTAGCAAGTCCGGCAGGTTGAGCAAGATCGCCGAGGGATTGACCTCGCGCAATGCCGCCATGAATTCAGCCAGACGAGTGCCATAGGACGCGCCGCCGTTCCACTTCTGCTCCAAGGCCCGGGCGGCTAGAATGCTGAGTTCGACACGCTGGCGAGGGCCGCCGCTCAGCCTTTCGGCGATCCCCTGAAGTAGCGCAATCGCCTCCGCCGGACGCCGGTCGGCCAGCAGGACCTGGTATTTGGTGACGTAATGCGGCCAGCGCTCGATCATCGGCTCGTTCGCCCGCTCGATCGCATCCATGAAGACATCGCAGTCGAGATAGGCCTTGGCGAAGTCGCCGTTGCGCGTGTGCATCGCCGCATGGCAGTCGGCGACGACCGCGACCTGGGTGGTGAACCTGCTGTCCGCGATCTCGCCCAGTCGGGAGACCAGCGCATTGAACTCCGAGAACCTGTTGTGAAGCTTCATCAGCAATTGGAGCTGGTAGAGGGCGCTGAACTCGACGCCCCGTAGGGCGTGCTGCTCGCCTATCGCCGTTGCGCGTCGCAACGCATCCTCGGCCGAGGCATAGACAAAACCGCGCCGCGAATAGGGGAAGTAACGGCCGCTGGCCGAGCCAAAGGACACCAGCCACATGCCGAGCACCAGCGGTGGGATATCCGGATGTTCGAGGTCGGCGGCAACGCTGTCCACGGCATTGGCAAAAATGTCGCGCTGCCCCGACGAGGTCGCGTAGTCGATGAGCGCTTCGCTTGCCAGCAGGCGCAACTCGACCGAATCCTCGATCGGCAAATGTGTCAGGCGCTGCTGGATATCATTCACGAGGCGCTTCGCGTCATGGGCGTCGAATTCGCCAGGTTCGGCGAAATCGACGGCCCGCAGGATGCCGAGCCTGACCATCATGAGTTCCTCCGGATCCAATTCCGGCAACCCCTTGGCAAGAACCTGTGAGGCTCGGCGCGTCCAATCCGCCAGCCCCTCATGGGTACGCCAGCTGGCCGTCTTGACTACGACCGCCCGCGCGACCGTCAGGCATTGGCCGCGCATGTCGGTGTTCTCGAATGCTTGCCATGCCTTGGAGAAGTGCGGCTCGGCCTTCGCATCGTCCGACGCGAAGGCGACCCCCAGCCAATAATGGACCCACCCGTCCATCTCGTCGGCGGGCAGCCTGTTGCACCATTCGACGAAGCTGGCCCTGCGCCCTTGCGAGAGAACGCCGTTAGCGCACTCCAGAATGAGCTGGCGTGCCAGCGGCCAAGCGCCCGCCTGCAACGCCAGCACGATTGCCGCGTCGGTTTTGCCGGCCTCGTGCAAGACCTTTGCTGCCTGCTCGCGCAGCCTGGAACGGTCCGCGTCCGTCACGCGCCGGTCCAGTAGGCCGGCAAGGTATTCGCGCAACAAGTCATGCAGCTGGAAGGCGGCGCCGCCCGGACCGTCGCGCGTGATCAGCAGCTGGCGATGCTGCAGCCGCACCAGCAGGCGGGCAGCCTGCGGCGAACCCAGGAACGCATCGGCAAGGTCCGTGCTGATCTCCGGCAGAAGGTTGAGCCTGATCAGCAGATCCTGGTCCTCCGGCGCGATGTCGCGCAGGAAATAACGTCCGACAATCTCCCGAAGGCCGGCGCCTCCGGCAAGGCCGGTCTGCGAAAGCGGGTAGTACATTCCAGCATTGGCCAGCAGGAGAAGCCCCACCGCCCAGCCGCGCGCCTCCGAAATGTCGCCGACCTCGGACGGCGATTGCGAGCGGGCGGTGACGAGGTTGCGAGCCTCCGCAGGCGAAAACTCCAGCAGCGTTTGGTTGAGGACCGGCAACTGTCCGGACAGCACAAGGTCGGCGACATCGCCCTCGGGCAGCATCCGCGATGTGCAGATGCAGCGGACGGTATTGGGGCGTTCGCGCAACAGGATCGCCAGCGTCCGGCGAAAGCCTGGTGCATCGGCACGATGCAGATCGTCGAGGACCAGGATCGTGCCCGGATCAAGCCGCGAGAAATAGGTGCGGAAGAACAGCCGCGCGAAATCGTCGGAATTGTCGGCATATTCCGGACCAAAGACCGGCATGCCGGCATGCCTGCCGTCGAGCGACAGCGTCAGATAATGGAAAAGCCGCGCAACGTCCTGGTCCTCGGTGTCGACCCGATACCAGTTGTACGCCGATTCGCCTTGCTTCAGCCCGCCTTGTTCCAGCCCGCCGTGTTCCAGAAAGTCGATCACCGCGGTGGTCTTGCCGTATCCACCAGGCGCAGCCAGCCAGCATGCACCGCTGTCGAGGGCCTGCGAAAGCAGCGCCACTACGCGCGGACGGCTGACAATTCCCACTGGCCGGGGTGCCGAGAGCTTTGCTATCTCGCGCGGCGCGTCCCGGAAGGATTTATCCATTGTGAGGACTCTCGCAGCGCAGTCGCCTCGCGAAAACAGGTAATCGGTTCGCCCGCAACAACAAATCGCCGGCCGGCGTTGTGCTCGCCTGACGTGCCGTGCTCGCCGGCAAGGTCGCGGTTATCCCTTGTGCGACATGATATGCGAAACCCCGACACTCACGTCAGCGGTGTGTCTTGCCATCACTGCGTTCATTCGCATTGCAATCGTCGCATAGCCGTTTCGTTCGTGGTCGGTAACTTCCGAGGGCTTGAAGAGCCACGGAAGGGGTGCAACCTGCGCGTCTTCGAAATTGGCCGGCAGATTCGATGGCACCGCCTTTTTTCCTAGAGGCAGCTCTAGCCCAAGGTCACTAAATTCCTTCTCGAGGCTGGCGTGCAGATGAGAAAGGACGACATAGATCGCCAGCTTTGATCTAGTCCTTTCTGTGTTGTTTAGATTGTACTCTTGAAGAACCTCATCGAACGATGGCGATACGTCACTTTCGGCAGCGGTAGCTCGTGTTGCAACAGCACCGGCCAGGGCAGTCGCTGCCACTCCTGTAAGACCTACAAAATCACGTCTTGTCGTGCCGGTCATGGTGAATTTCCCCTCGGTTTTGAAGACGGGCCAAGTCTGGCAAGGAGGAGGCGCAGTGGCAATAGGCCGCATATGCTATTGGTGTAGAGGGCCTTTACGTCGCCGATGTGAATCCACCCGGCGACGACAGTGCCAAGCCGGCAGAGGCCCGCGATGCATTCGGTTGCTTGATCTGAAAACCCATGGAATCCGAGAAAGGTTTCCTCAGCATTCACGGGGGGGTTCGAAAAATCCGCTGGTGGAGCTGAGGAGGATCGAACTCCTGACCTCGTCATTGCGAACGACGCGCTCTCCCAGCTGAGCTACAGCCCCGTCCAGCGGATGGGGCTTTTATCGGCCGCTGCGGTTTCCTGTCAAGCTGCGCTTGCTGCCGAAATGCCGGTCGGCCGTTCGTGCGCCTCGCCTACGCGTCGGAACGCGGCTCTTGCCGCTTTCAGCTACAGTGGCTACATGTCGGCAACAATCGGAGACCGGCATGATCGCCCTCATTCAGACCATTGTCATGGCGCTTGACCTTTACTGGTGGATCATCATCGCCTCGGCGATATTTTCCTGGCTCTACGCCTTCAACGTCGTCAACTCCCGCAACCAGTTCGTCGATACCATCAGCAACATGCTCTATCGGCTGACCGAACCGGCGCTGCGGCCGATCCGCCGCTTCATGCCCGATCTCGGCGGCATCGACATCTCGCCGATCATCCTGCTGCTGATCCTGTTCTTCATCCGGCAGTTCCTGCTCACCACTGTGCTTTCGCTGGTCGTCTGAGTGCAGGCGTCCCCCGCGCGCGCGTTCCGCACGCGCGCCGACGGCATCGACCTGTTCGTCCGGCTGACGCCGAAATCAGCGATGGACGGGCTCGAGGGGCCCGAAACGACCGCGGATGGGCGAAGCCATCTGAAGGCTCGCGTCCGCGCCGTGCCGGAAAACGGCGCCGCTAATCGAGCGCTGGAAAGGCTGGTCGCCAAGGCGCTTGGCGTGGCCGCTTCGGCCGTCTCGATCGTCGCCGGCGGCACCGCTCGGCTGAAGACGGTCCGTGTGCTTGGCGATCCCGCGGCGCTGGCGAAACGCATCGATAAGCTGGGCACGCCTGCGCCATGATCTCGGCTCGCTCACCAACCCCGTAGAAAAAAGGCCGGGCTGCAAAGCCCGGCCAGATGTGAAGGTCGAAAACCTTCAGAGGGGAACGCGCCGGACGAATGGGAGGAAACATCCGGCGCAGCGTGCATATGGGTCGGCATCGCTGACGTTTCAATGACGGGAACGACAATAACAGCTTCGTGAAACCGGGCGGTGGATGTCGATGAACGCCTGGGATTGGGGACCTGTTTGACCGTTGTCTGGGCAATTATTCCTAAGCGATGTTGTCGCGAATGCAGGCCTTCAGATGGCCGTCGGCTGTCGCCCTCAGTGGCGGCACGGCCGCGGCGCAAGCCTCCAGCGCGAACGGGCAACGGGTTCGGAAAACACAGCCCGACGGCGGGTTCGCCGGACTGGGAATATCGCCTTTGAGCACCTGCCGGCCGTGCCTTGCCAGCGGATCGAGCGATGGAATGGCTGACAGCAGCGCACGCGTGTAGGGATGCTGCGGCCGGGCATAAAGCTCGGCCGCCGGCGCAACCTCCATGATGCGCCCGAGATAGAGCACGATGACCGTGTCGCAGATGTACTCGACGACGGCCAGATCGTGCGAAATGAACAGCATGGTCAGGCCGAGCCGGAGCTGCAGGTCGCGCAACAAATTGATGATTTGCGCCTGGATCGAGACGTCGAGTGCCGAGACCGGCTCGTCGGCGACGATGAATTCCGGCTCGAGCGTCAGCGCCCGGGCGATGCCGATGCGCTGGCGCTGGCCGCCCGAGAATTCATGGGCGTAGCGGTCATAGGCGTCGAACGGCAACTCGACCGCGGCAAGCGCCTTCGCGGCCTTCGCCCGCCGCTCGGACCTGTTGCCAATGGCTTGAATGTCCAGGCCTTCGGTGAGGATCTGCCCTATCGTCATGCGCGGCGACAGGCTGGCGAAGGGATCCTGGAAAATATATTGCATCTTGCGACGCTGGCGGCGCAACTGGGCGGCACCCAGCCCGGTGATATCGGTGCCGTCATAGGTGATTTGGCCGGATGTCGGCTCGATCAGACGCAGCACCGAGCGGCCGATCGTGGTCTTGCCGGAGCCGGACTCGCCGACCAGGCCGACCACCTCGCCACGCCTGACATCGAAGGAAATGTCCTCCAGCGCCCTGACCACCGGGGCACGCGAGAATGCTGTCGGCGCAAAATGCTTGGTCAGGTTTTTGACCGAGAGGAAGGGAACGTCGGCCATCAGAGATCCTCCCAACGCAGGCAGCGGCTTTGCTGGGTCGGCGTCGCCGCAAACAGGGGCGGGACTGCGGCGCGGCACGCAGCGATAGCCATCGGGCAGCGCGGCGCGAAGGAACAGCCTTTGGGCAGCAGCGCGAGCGACGGAACATTTCCGGCAATGGTCGGCAGCGGCGTGCCCGCCAGCTTCAGTGCCGTGGCCTGGCCGAGCCGCGGCACCGAGCGCATCAACCCGGCGGTGTAGGGATGACGCGGACGGGTGAACACTTCGCTCACCGGACCTGTTTCGACGATACGCCCGGCATACATCACCGCTACCCGATCGGCGATTTCGGCGACGACGCCGAGATTGTGGGTGACGAACAGGATGCCCATGCCGCGCTGCGCCTGCAGCTCGGCCAAAAGATCGAGAATCTGGGCCTGGATAGTGACGTCCAGCGCGGTCGTCGGCTCGTCGGCGATCAGCAAGCCCGGATCGCAGGACAGGGCCATGGCGATGGTGGCGCGCTGGCGCATCCCGCCCGACAGTTCGTGCGGATACTGCCGCGCCCGCCGCTTCGGATCGGGAATGCCGACCTGTTCCAGCAGCCGCACCGCGTCTGCTTCTGCCTCGCGGTGCGATTTGCCGAGATGGATGCGGATCGGTTCGGCGATCTGCTCGCCGATCGTGTAGACCGGGTTGAGGCTGGTCATCGGCTCCTGGAACACCATGCCGATCTCGTTGCCGCGTATCTTGCGCAGCGACTCGGCATCGAGGTTGGTCAGTTCGGTGAGCGTGCCGTTCTTGCGCCGCAGCGCGATCGACCCCTCGGCGATATGTCCGACCCTTTTCGGCAGCAATCCGATGATCGACAGGCTGGTGACGGACTTGCCCGATCCGGATTCGCCAACGAGCGCCACGGTCTCGCCGGAGCCGATCGTCAGGTCGACATCCCTTACCGCCGCGATGTCGCGCCCCGCAATGCGGAACACCGCGCACAGGCCGGAAATCGAGAGGATCGGCGTGGCGCTCAGCGGAGCAGCCCCACATCGCGAAGGATCATGTCGATCTTTGCGGTTTCCAGCTCGTTCAGGCTGCGCTGCGGCCGCGCCATGGTGTTCGAGGCGATGATGCCGAGGCTCTTCATCGCCGCCTTGAAGGCGCCGACGCCGGCCGAGCCGGCGCTGGTCCTGCCGAGCGAGATCCAGACGATCTCGAACAGTTTCAACAACCGCTCCTGCTCGAGGCGGGCTTCGGCAAGCTGGCCCGCCTGCGTCAGCTTCCATAGCCTGACATAACCATGCGGGTCGACATTGGCGAGGCCCGGCACGACGCCATGCGCGCCCATCGCCAGCACGCTGTCGACCAGGATCTCGGAACCGGTCATGCCGAAAAAACTGGGATCGTCGGCCATGTCCTTGAGCACGTAACGCAGATTGCCGTCATCGCCGCTGGAATCCTTGATACCCGCAATGGCTCCTTCCCTGGCGAGACCGACCGTGGTCTTGCGCTCCAGCTTGACGTGCACGCAGACCGGGATGTCGTAGGCGATGACCGGAATGTCGAGCGCATCTTTGATGTAGCGGAAGTGATCGCCGATCTCGGGCTGGCTGGTGCGGGTATAAAACGGCGCGGTAACGACGATGGCGTCGGCACCGGCCGATCTGGCGATGCGGGCGTGGTTGATGACGCGGTCGGTCGTCGGGTCGATAACACCGGCGAAGATCGGAACCCGGCCGTTATTGACCTTGACCGCGTGCTCGAGGATGGCCCTGCGGCCTGCCTCGTCGTGGAAGACCACCTCGCTGGTCGAGCCCAGCACGAACAACCCGTGGACGCCGCCGTCGAGCAGATTCTCGATGGTGCGCGTGAACGACGGGAAATCGACGCTGAAATCGGCATTGAGCGGGGTGACGACAGGTGGGACGACGCCGGTAAACAGGGGCATTTTGATGAACCTTCGAGGTCAGTTGAGATCGGAGCGGGGATCGAATGCATCGCGCAGGCCGTCGCCGATGAAGTTGATGGCGAGCACCGTGAGCACCAGCGCGGCGCCTGGGAACATCCATTGCCACGGATAATTTTCAAGCACGACGGTGGAGCGGGCGAGATTGAGCATGTTGCCCCAGCTGGCTTCGGGCGGCGCGATGCCGAGGCCGAGGAAGGACAGGCCAGCCTCGAGCAGGATGGCGTTGGCGATCTGCAAGGTGGCATAGACGACCAGGATATCGATGCAATTGGGCAGGCCGTGCCGGAACAGCAGATGCGGCAGCCCCGCGCCCATGCCGCGGGCGGCAACGACGAAATCGCGCTCGCGCAGTTCGAGCAGCCGGGCGCGCACCATGCGCGACAGCACCGGCCAGGAGAGCAGCGAGATCACCAGTATGGTGGGCGCGATGCCGGTGCCGGCTATCGAAGCCAGCACCAGCAGGAAGATCACCGGCGGCAGCGTCATCGCCAGATCGACCAAGCGCATCACCGTGCCGTCGACGAGGCGCCCGCCAAAGCTGGCGACGGCGCCGACCAGGAAGCCGATGACGGTCGATATGGCGACCGAGCAGACGGCGACCAGCAATGAGATCCGCCCACCTTGCAGCAACCGGGCCATGACGTCGCGCCCGACGCCGTCGCTACCCAGCCAATGAATGGCCGACGGCGCCTTGTTCATCGCCCTGAGGTCGATGGCGTTCGGGCCGAACGGCCACCACAAAGAATAGGTCGAAACCGCCAGCAGGATCGGGATGACGATCAAAAGCCCGGCACGCGCCGCGCGGTTTTCGAAAAAGCGGTCGAACGCGCGGCGGAGCGGCCCCTTGGTGTGCGGTAAGGCTGTCGGGTCGACCGTTGGGTCCGGCGCAGTGATTGCCATCACGCCACCTGAATGCGCGGGTCGACGACGGCATAGACGACGTCGGTCAACAGGTTGACCAGGATGACGCAAACGCCGATCACCAGCGTGGCGCCCATGATCACCGGGTAATCGCGGGTGCCAACGGCATTGACCAGAAGCAGTCCCATGCCCGGCCAATTGAACACGCTTTCCAGGAAGATGGCGCCGCCGATGGCGATGCCGACCGTCGAGCCGATCAGCGTGATGACCGGCAAGAGCGCGTTGCGGGTCGCGTGCTTGATGATAATCCAGAACTCGCGCACGCCCTTGGCACGCGCCGTCCGCACGTAATCCTGGTTGAGCACTTCCAGCAGCGAAGCGCGCATGTAGCGCATGATCAGCGCGGCATGGCCGATGGACAGCAGGCAAGCGGGCAGGATGAGGTGCGCAAGCACGTCGGTCATCGAGAACGACGCACCCGCGGTCTGCATGCCGCCGGACGGCGCCCAGCGCAGCAGCACCGAGAAAAAATAGAGGCCAAGCAGCGCCGTCAGAAAAGCCGGGCTGGAGATACCGATAAACGACAGCACCGACAGCGCGATGTCGGACGGTTCGTTACGGCGCACCGCGCTGAAAATGCCTGCGGAAATGCCGAGCACGATGGCGATCGCCAGGCCCGTGCCCATCAGCAGCGCGGTCGGGCCGATGCGTTCCATGACCAGCGGCAGCACGGCGACGCCGCTGCGCTGGATCGAAAAGCCGAAGTCGCCGCCCAGCGCCGCGCGCAGCCAGGCCAGATATTGCACGGGAAGCGGCCGGTCGAGCCCAAGCCGTTCGCGCAGCCCCTCGAGATCGGAGGCGGACATCGGCACCGACGGGTTGATATAGGCGTCGATCGGATCGCCCGGCGCCAGCCGCAACAGGATGAAGATGAGGACGCTGAGCGCGACCAGCATCAGCAATCCTGTAGCGCTGCGGCGAGCAATGAAGCTCAACATGGGCTATCCGTGGCGGTGGCAGGCGGCGCCAAAGTGGTCCGCCTGCTCGCTTCGTTGCGGGGTTCTTACTGGATATCCCAGCGCTCCGGGTGAGCTGCGTAGGGGCCGCCGCCCGGCGCCGGCGTCCAGACGAAGTCACGCAGCTTGTTGGAGGCCACGCCATAGCGGTTGGCCACCCACAGCGTTGCCCAGGGCAGGTCCTTGTTCATCACCTTGCAGACCTCCTGCCAGGATTGGTCGATCTTGGCCGGATCGGTCTGGCCGAGGGCGGCGTCCAATGCAGCGCTCAGATCGTCGAATTCGATGCGCATGGTGTTGAAGCCTGCCGGCGGGATCTGCGACTTGTTAAGGCCGGGGTTGAGGCTGGCCGGATTGGGGCCGTTCTGCAGGCCGGCATAGACCATCGGAAAGGCATTCCAGTCCGGCGTGCCTTGTTTGTAGACGATGCCGTTATAGGTCGGCGTATCGACGACGCGCGGCACCACGTTAATGCCGACTTCGGCCAGCATCGACTGGATGGCGGCCATCACGTTGGCCGCCTGCGGCGAGCCGTAATAGGTCAGCAGGGTGATCGGTTTGTCGCCGTTGATCTTGTCCCAGCCCGCCTCGGTCAGCAGCGCCTTGGCCTTGGCCGGATCGTAGGCATATGGTTCGAGACCCTGGGGAACGAGATGCGGCGCGACATAGCCGCAATTGGCCGGCTTGGCGGCACCGCCATAGAGGCTGTCTATGATGGCGTTACGGTCGATCGCGTACATGATCGCCTGGCGGACACGGATATCCCTGAACAGGTCGACCTTCTGATTCAGGCCGATATAGTTGACCACGTAGGAGGCACCTTCGATCACCTTGAAATTGCTGTCGCTTTTGAAGGAGGCCGCATCGTCGGGCTCGACATAGGTGAACTGGATTTCGCCGGCACGGAGCGCGGCGACGGCCGCCGCCGGTGACTCGAAATAGCGGTTGATGAGCACGTCTACCTTCGGCTTGCCGCTGCGATAGTCGTCGTCGGCTGCCAGCTCGACATATTGGTCGCTCACGTAGCGTTTGAACTTGAACGGGCCGGTGCCGACCGGAGAGGTCGACCACCAGGTGCTGGTAGCCAGCGCTTCCGGCGACAGGGTGGCCAGGGCATGCTCCGGCAGGATCATCAGCTGCGAGAGGATCGATAGAAACGATCCGTTCGGTTTCGATAGCTTCACCACTGCGGTGTGGTCATCCGGGGCATCGACCGAGGCGATGTCGGCGAGGCGGGCGGCAAACAGGCTGCCGGAGGCCTTGTTCTTGGCAAGCTCGAGCGTGAACTTGACGTCCTTCGAGGTGAACGGCTTGCCGTCGTGCCAAGTCTCGTTGACCAGGTTGAACGTATAGCTCAGCTGGTCGTCGCTGATCTTGTAGTCCTTGGCGAGGTCGCCTTCGATCTCGGTCAGCCCGGCATTGTAGATGACCAGCGGTTCAAAATAGGTGCTGAGCCAGGTGTAGCCGCCGGTCGCGACCAGCGGGTTGAAGTTCTTGGGAAAGCCGCCGGGACCGACGTCGAAGCCGCCGGCGATGGTTTTGGCGTTTTGTGCCTGGACGCTGGTCACTGGGGCAATGCTGGCGAGCAGCAGCCCTGCGATCGAGAATGCGGTGGTCCTGATGCGCATGGTTTCCTCCCTTGGCATGTTCAGGGTGTTCGGTTTTTGGCGATAACCTGCTGGATTCCCCGGTAATGGTCGTCGAGCCGCCGACGCGCCTGGTCGACATCCTTGGCGGCGACGGCCTCGACGATCTCGTGATGGTCGCGCCATGTCGCTAGCGGCGTCGGATTATCGAGATTGGCGAAATTCGAGGCCTTGTTGAACGCCATCCAGAAGATGTCGATCAGCGCGCTCAGCATGCGATTGTTCTGGCAGCGGAACAGCAGCTGATGGAATTGCTGGTCCTCTTCGGCGAAGCTCTCATGGCGCTGGGCACGTTGCCGCATGCGCTCGGTCAACTGGCGCAGCGCCTCGATGTCGTCGGCGCTGATCATCTCGATTGTCTTGGCGATGAGGCCGGTTTCCAGCACGCGACGGATTTCGCGCAGCTCTTCGACGTCGCGGAGCGAATCCTGCAAACCGTAGGCCAGGTTGTCCAGCAGCGGCTTGAACGAGAACTCCTTGACGAACACGCCGATGCCGCGTCGCGTCTCCAGGATGCCGATCGATTCCAGCGCCTTGATGGCCTCCCGCACGGAGTTGCGGCCGACGCCGAGCCGCTGCGCCAGGAACGTCTCCGGCGGCAAGGGATCGCCGGCCTTGAGCTGGTTGCTTTCGATATAGGCCCTGAGGCTTTCCTGCACGGTGACGTGAAGGAGCGGCGGCCTGCTCAACGGTTCGATCGACTTCAGTTCCGCCATCCCACTGCTTTCATCATCCGCTGGACTACCCTGCCCGCTGCTTGTCGTATAGCTACTTGTAGGATATCCTGCAAGCCCATAGCAAACATGTTGCTCCCGAATGAAGATAATCCTCGCCGGCTCGAGCCACTGGCACGCCGAAATGCACCTCGACGCCGCACGCTTTTACGGTGCGGAGATCGCCGGTATCTGGGATGAGAATCCTGGCCAAGCGCATGCGTTCGCCGCGCACCACGACCTGCCGTTTATTGAAGATTTCACGGAGATACTCTCCAGCCCGCCGGACGTGATCCTGTTGATGGGGCACCCTTCGACGGTGCCGGCGCGGGTACGTGCGATCATCGGGGCAGGGATACCGCTGATCCTGGAGAAGCCGGCGGCCAGCCATACGAGGGAACTGATGGCGCTGCGCGACCTCGCCCGACAGCACCAGGCCTTTGTCGCTGTGCCCCTGCCCAATCGTTTCGGGCCGGCCGTTGCCGCCTTTGAGCGGCTGCACCGGCAGGGCCGTGCCGGTGTGGTGGCGCATTGCCAGTTCCGGCTGGTCAATGGCCCGCCTGGGCGCTACATCGCCGACGGTGTCGCCTGGGTCGTCGACCCGGCGGTTGGTGGTGGAGGTGCGTTGCGGAATCTCGGCATACACGGCGTGGATGCTGCACTCAGCCTCGCAACCGGCAGGCTTGGCCTGAAGACCGTTTCGATCGCGAACCGCATCCATCCGGGCCCGGTCGAGGATCATGCGCTGCTGGTGCTGGAAGACGAGGCCGGCGCGCTGTTCATCGTCGAGGCTGGCTACACCTTTGCCTCGATGCGCCCCGGTGGCGACTTCGAATGGCGCATCGTCGCTGCCAATGCGACCCTGGTCGACCACGGTGATCGTGCCAACTGCGCCACGCTCGACGATGCGGCAATCGTCGATCTGCCGGTCGAATTGCCGGCAACCCGCTACCGTCTGTGCATGCGCGACACGCTTGACCGGCTGGCCAGAAAGGCGCCTCCGTCGGTGTCCATCGAGGATTATGTTGCGGCGATGTCGCTGATCGACGCCGCTTATGAAAAGGCAGGACCATGATTGGAATAGGAATTATCGGCGCCGGCGATTTCGGCGCAGCCCATGCGCGGGCAATCCGCGAGGTTGGAGGCATTCGCCTCGCCGCCGCCTCTCGTGGAAACGCCGATGCACTGCAGCAATTCACCGCCGAATATGGCGGCAGCGGCTACACCGACTGGCGTCGGCTGCTGGACGACAAGGAGGTCGACGCGGTCCTCATTGCCAGCCCGCATCACCTCCACGCCGAAATGGCCATCGGCGCGGCAGAGGCCGGCAAGCACATCCTGCTCGAAAAGCCGATGGCGCCGACGGCGGCCGCCTGCGATGCGATCAATGCCGCCGTGGCCGAGAGCGGCGTCAAGCTGATGGTCGCCCACCTCATGCATTTCGCCCTGCCCTGCATGGCGGCCAAGCAGGTGCTGGAGGAAGGAGTGCTCGGCCGGCCGCTCATCGGATCGAGCTGGATCATCAAGCTCTGGATGGAGCACAATCGCCGCGACTGGCATCTGCGCAAGGCGAGCGGCGGCGGCATGCTATTGACTGCCGGCATCCACGCGCTCGACCGCCTCGTCTGGCTGATGGATGACGATGTCGTGTCGGTAAGCGGCATGCTCGGCGCCAAGTTCCATGACCAGGAAGCAGACGACACCGCCTTGCTCGGACTGCGCTTCGCCGGCGGCGGCATCGGCCAGGTGCAGAGCGTCGGGTACCGCACCGGCGCTACGACCTACGCCATGGACCTTATCTGCGAGCAGGGAACGCTGCGCATCGACATGGACCGCGGCACGATGCTTGGCCGCGATACGGTCTCGACCGAGCTGCCCGGTTCCTTTGAGCCGAACTGGATGCATAACGCGCTGGTGCGCGAATGGCGCGCGATGCGCGATGCCATTGCCGACGACACGCCGGTGCCGGTCGACGGCGCCTATGGGCGCAAGATGATCGCCATCATCGAGGCCGCCTTTGCCTCGAACGAAACCCTCCGCGAACACGAGATCGCCGGTGGACGCTGATCTTAACGACCACCTGGCCCGCTTGCCCGCACACGCGCCGCGCGGCGTCTGGGGCGCCGTGATGCTGGCCATTGATGATCGCGGAGCGATCGACTGGCAGGCGACGAAAGAGACGATCGCCCGGCTCTGCGCATCGGGTGTCGACGGCGTCTATTCCAATGGCACAGCCTGCGAATTCCATTGCCAGACCGAGCCCGAATTCGACCGGCTTTGTGAGCTGGTTGCCGAAACAGCCGGCCGCGCGCGCCTTCCTTTCCAGATCGGTATCAGCCAGTCCAATCCGCGCGTCGCGCTGGAGCGGCTGACGCGGGTCGCCGCACTTCGCCCGACGGCGGCTCAATTCACCTTGCCCGACTGGTGGCCGCCCAGTGACGACGAGATCATGCGTTTTGTCGGCGGCCTCTGCGAGGCCGCGCCCGAAACGCCGCTGGTGCTCTACAACCCGCCGCACGCTAAGCGCCGCCTGACGCTCGACGGCATCGCCAGGCTGCGTGCGGCCGTGCCATCGCTGGTCGGCGCCAAGCTGCCGGGCGGCGACGCCGGCTGGTATGCCGATATGCGCCACAAACTTCACGGATTCTCGGTCTTCGTTCCCGGCCACACGCTGGCGACAGGGTATGCCGGAGGGGCTCACGGCAGCTATTCCAACATTGCCTGCCTCAACCCGAAGGGCGCGGTGCAGTGGTGGCACATGATCCGCACCGACAGGGTCGCAGCTGCCGAGGTTGAGGCCCGCATACGGGCCTTCCTCGCCGCACATGTTCTACCGTTTCGCACCCGTTACGATGTCGGCGATGCAGCACTCGACAAGGCGATGGCGGCGGCCGGCGGCTGGGCGCCGCTCGGGCCGCGATTGCTCTGGCCCTACAGCTCCGTTCCCGATGAGGAAATCCCGACCTTGGCCAAGGCCGCTCACGCGACTTTCCCGGAATGGCAGTAGCGCCGTCAGCGAGGTGCGTGACGACGGCGGCTCTTCAGCAGCCGGCTCTCGCGCCCTGTGTCGCGCGTGACGCAAACGCCCCCGGCTGAGGGATATCGGCCTCGCGCCGTGCCAGCGAATTGCGCAGCAGTGCGATCGCCTCGCGGCCGGCCGTCGCAATCTCGCGTGGCCTGTCGACGCCGACGATCATGAACTCCTTGATCCCCAAAGCGACGTAGGAAAGCAGCGACAGCGCGACCTGCGCCGGCGGCCCGGCCAGTTCGACCGCCTTCTGGCAGGAAGTGGCCGGTTTGTCTTCCGAACGGATTTGGACGGGAAGCGCGAAACGCAGCTTGCCGGCCCGGCCGTGTTCGGCGGCGGCGCTGCGTACACGCTCCATAGACTGACGGATTTCTGCAAGCGGGCCCGGCGCCAGCTCGAACACGTCCGCATGCCTGCCCGCGACCCTGAGCGCCGTGCCGGACCGTGCGCCCATGCGGATGTTTACGTCGGCGCCATGCGGCCCCTTGCGCGGCACATAGCCGCCTTTGATGCTGTAGAAAGCGCCTTCATGGTCGAACGGTCTGTCGTTCGACCACAACCGCTTCAGCAGCACTAGATATTCGTCGATGCGTTGCCAGACCACCGTATGGCCGGCTGGACGTGCCTCGGCATCGTCGTCGCCGAACGGCTCGCTGAGCATCCTGAGCGACAGCCGGCCACCGCTTCTCGCGTCGAGGGCGGCGAGCTGCCGCGCCGCCACGATTGGTTCGATCACGCCCGCCCAATGCGTGAGCACGACCTCCAGGGAGGAGGTACGGTCCAGCGTCTGGGCGGCAAGGTCCATATTGGTCAGCAGGCCGGCCTGGTCGTCGATGACGATCCTCTGGAATCCGGCATCCTCGATCAGTGACAGTTTCGTCGCGGTCTCGACAAAGTCATAGAAAAATCTGGCTTCGGCAGCGTGGATCTTACCGGGAACATGCGTGAACTCGATCGGCATTGCCATCTCCTCCATCACGTTGGAATCAGGGCGCGCAGAAGCGCACCGGCATTCAGTTCATCAACTCCGGAATTTCTGCAAACGGCAGGCCGCTATCCCGAGGAAGCCTCGACGATCAAGGCCTCAATAGTCAGGGAATCAGCCCGAGGACCACTGCCCCGGTGAATACAAACGCAAGGGCAAAGACGAGATAGGCGAAAGCGCCGGCGTAGGCCGGCCGCCATACCTGGTCGGAACCCAGCCTTTGACCTCTGCGAGCAGTCTGAGTGTTCTGGCTATAGGACATATCGACCTCCGTCTCGACGCTTAATCTATAAAATCAGTAGACTTTGTCGAGTGCTATTTTCGCGCGATCCTTAGAACAATTTTCTCCAAACGGCGGACAAATTAGTGCTTTTACTGCTTAGCGCGCTGCCTTTTGAGGCAGGCGGGGTGACGGTAGAAAATGGCAGGTCCACGTGTCTGTGGCTCCTTGGCCAGCCATTGGATGAGGGATAGCATCGCTGCCTCAGTGGAAAGCCGCGACGTCACGGCAAGGCAGCAGGGAGCAAAACCATGGGCACAAGACTGGCCGGCAAGGTCGCCATCATTTCGGGTGGCGCGACGGGCATGGGCGGTGCGGCCTCGGAGCTTTTCGCGGCCGAGGGCGCCAAGGTGGCGATCATCGACCGCAACGGCGAAGCTGCCGCCGCTACCGCAGCGGCAATCAGGCAACGCGGCCATGTCGCCGAGCACTGGGTCGCCGACGTATCGGACGAGGCGCAGGTCGAAGCGGCGGTGAAGGGCGTGATGGAACAATTCGGCCGGGTCACGGTTCTGTTCAATCACGCCGGCACCATCGTCATAAAACCCTTCCTGGAGACCACGCTGCAGGAATGGGAATGGCTGCATGCCGTAAATGTGCGCTCGATGTTCCTGATGACGCGCGCCGTGCTACCCGGCATGATCGCCGCCGGCGGCGGTTCCATCGTCTGCACCTCGTCGATCTCGGCGGTGGCGGCGACGCCGATGGAGGTGCTCTACGATACCACCAAGGGCGCCTGCCATATGTTCGCGCGTGCCATCGCCATCGAGTTCCGCGACCGCAACATCCGCTGCAATGCGGTCTGTCCAGGCTTCATCAGGACACCGCATGGCCTGCGCGAGGTCGCCGATCTCGACAAACTCGGCATCGATGTCTCCGACGCGGCAATGGCGGCGCAGCAGGGGCGGATCGGCGAGCCGGAAGAGGTGGCGAAGGCAGCCCTGTTCCTGGCCAGCGACGAGGCCAGCTTCGTCAACGGCGCGCATCTGTTCGTCGACAACGGCTTCACCGCGATGTGAAAGGCGAAGCGCCGTTACCGCTCTTCGCGCCGGAACGGCTTGAGCAGCGCCGAGGGCGCCACCGCATTGCGCGACATCACCGCCATAGCGACGATGGTGAAGATGAACGGCAGCATCAGGAACGCCTCGTAGGGGATATGGCCAAGCCCGCTCGCCTGCATGCGCAACTGCAAGGCGTCGACGAAGGCAAACAGCAATGCCGCGCCTGCCGTGCGCCAAGGGTCCCAGCGGCCGAAGACGACGAGCGCGATCGCCACCCAGCCACGCCCCGAAACGACGCCGAAGGTGAACGCGTTGAACTGCGCCATCGACAGGAAGGCGCCTGCGAGCCCCATCAAGGCACCGCCGAGGATCACCGCCTGGAAGCGCGTTGCGATGACGCTGACGCCGGCCGAATCGGCGGCCCGCGGGTTTTCACCGACCATGCGAACAGACAGGCCCCATGGCGTGCGGTAGAGCACGAAGGCGGCCAGGGGAATAGACAGCATCGCCATGTAGACCAGCGAAAACTGGTTGAACACCGCCGGCCCAAGCACCGGTACGTCGGACAGGATTGGGATCGGCAGCGTCTCGAACCCCTTGATGTTCGGTGGCACCGATTGCTGGCCGAAGATCAGCCGGTAGAGGAAATAGGCAAGGCCCGACGAGAACAGCGTCACGCCGATGCCGCAGACATGCTGGCTGAGGCCGAGCGCTACCGTGAACAGCGCATGCACGGCACCCATCAGCGCCCCGGTCAGCACCGCCGCAAGCACGCCGAGCCACAGGCTGCCGCTGAGGCTCGCCGCGGTGAAGCCGGTCATTGCCGACAAAAGCATGATGCCTTCGATGCCGAGATTGAGCACACCGGCGCGCTCGGAAAACATTTCGCCCAGCGTTGCGAAGGCAAGCGGCGTGGCGATGCGGATGATCGCGGCCAGGAAACCGACCTGGAAGATCTGTTCCAGCACCACGCTCATCTGGCGGCTCCGACGCGGCGGATGCGATAGGCGGTGAACAGCAGCGCCACCAGCATGGCGAGCAGCGCAGTTCCCTGGATGACTTCGCTGAGGAAGGCCGGAACGCCGGTCGCCCGCGACATCGCCTCGGCGCCGGTCATGACGGCGGCAAGGAAGATCGCCGCCGGCACCACGCCGAGCGGATTGAGCCTCGCCAGCATGGCGACGACGATGCCGGAATAGCCATAGCCCGGCGAGATGTCGCTCATCACCTGGAAATGCACGCCGCCGACCTCGCCGACGCCTGCAAGGCCGGCCAATGCGCCGGACAGCAGCGCCGTCGAAATCAGCACCCGCTCGACATTGATGCCGCCATAGCGCGCGGCTTCCGGGTTCTCGCCGGTGACCCTGATGCGAAAGCCGAGCGTTGTACGCGCGACCACGAACCAGATCAGGGGTGCCGCGACCAGCGCCGCGACGACGCCGAGATGCAGCCGCGTGCCTTCGATGAGTACCGGGAAATTCGCTGAATCCTCGATCGGCGGCGAGATCGGGTAGCCGCTGAAACTGTCCTTCCATGGCCCCTCGATCAGCGCCATCAGTGCGTAGAAAATGACCGAATTGAGCAGCAGCGAGCTGACCACGTCATCGACCCTGAATTTCACCCGTAGCGTCGCGGGGATCAGCGCGACGGCAGCGCCGGCGGCCCCACCCGCCAGCGCCATCAGCAGCATGGCGAGCGGCCCCGGCATCGGGACGGCGCCGACGGCACAGCTCGCCACCGCACCGGCGAGCAATTGCCCTTCGGCGCCGATGTTCCAGAATTTGGCGCGGAAGGCGACCGCCACGGCAAGCCCTGTGAAGATCATCGGGGTGGCACGCACCAGCGTTTCGGTGACGGCGTAGCTGTCACCCAGCGACGCCGAAAACATCACGCTATAAGCCTCGACGACGCCGGCGCCAGCCAGTGCGATGAGGCCGCTGCACAAGATCAGCGTCGCCCCGATGGCGAGCAGCGGCAGAGCCAGATTGAACCAGGCGGGCGTTGAGGTGCGGGCCTCGAGACGGAACATCACGCCTCCGCTCCGGTCATCATCAACCCGAGTCTGGCGACGCTGGCGTCGGCACTGTCGAGCGTGCCGACGATGCGGCCCTCATACATCACCGCGATACGATCCGAGAGCATCAGCAACTCTTCCAGGTCCTCGCCAATGACGATGATGCCGCAGCCCTTGGCGCGCATGTCGAGGAATTTTTCGTGGATGAAGCGCGCGGCGCCGATGTCGAGGCCGCGAGTCGGCTGCGAAACGATCAGCACCTTCGGATCAAAGGCGAGTTCGCGCGCCAGAAGCGCCTTTTGCAGATTGCCGCCGGAAAGCGCCCCGGCGCGCGTCATCGGGCCGGGGCAGCGTATGTCGTAGGCCTTGATCTGCGCCTCGGCGAAGGCGCGGATCGCATCCGGCTTGAGCAGGCCGTTGCGGCTGAACGCCGCCGTGCCGATGCGCGGCAGCACCATGGAATCGGCAAGCGGCAGATTGGTGACCAGCCCTGTCGTCATGCGGTCTTCCGGGATGCGGCCGAGGCCGAGCGCCTGGACTGTGCTCGGCGAGAACCGCGAAACCGCTTTGTCGGCTATGGTCATCTTCCCGGCATCAGGCGCACGCACGCCGGAGATGACCTCGGCAAGCACGCGCTGGCCATTGCCGGAGACGCCGGCGATGCCAAGGATCTCGCCGCCACGAACCGACAGCGAAACATCGCGCAGCGCCATGCCGGAATGATGCGATGTCGAGATACCGTCGAGGGTGAGCACGGCCGCACCGGGCATCGACGGTCCTCTGGCCGGAGGCACGATCTCGTGGCCGCACATCAGCCGCGCCATCTCCGAAGACGTCGTGCTGGCCGGCGCATCGACGCGACCGGCAACGCGCCCATGCCTGAGCACGACGCAGCGATGCGTCAGCGCCCGCACCTCGTTGAGCTTGTGCGAAATGAAGATGATGCCGAGCCCTTGTGCCGCCATCGAGCGAAGCGCCGAAAACAGTCCGTCGACCTCTGTCGGCGCCAGCACCGCCGTCGGCTCGTCGAGGATCAGCAGCCTTGCGCCGCGAAACAGCGCCTTGACGATTTCGAGCCGCTGTTGCTCGCCGACCGACAGCGCCGAGACGGGGAGGTCCGGGTCGAGCGTCAGCCCGTGCTGGCGGCCGATCTCGGCGAGCCGCGCCAGCCCGCCGGCGCGGTCGATCCGGCCCGATCTGCCGGGAATGCCGATCAAGAGGTTCTCCAGCACCGAAAGCCGCGGCGCGAGATGAAAATGCTGGTGCACCATGCCGATGCCAGCGGCCAGCGCATCGGCCGAGCTGTTGATCGCCAGCGGCCGGCCCTGCACCAGGATCTCGCCGGCATCGGGCGCATAGGCACCGAACAGCACATTCATCAGCGTCGTCTTGCCGGCACCGTTTTCGCCAAGCAGCCCGAGGATTTCACCCGGCGCGACGCTGAGATCGACGGCTTCGTTCGCCTTGACGGCGCCAAAGCTCTTGGAGATGCCGCGCATTTCGATGAGAGGGGCAGGCGTTGACAAGGCGGGATCCTGGTGGCGTTGACGCCGATATCCCTCCCCCTTGAGGGGAGGGTGCCGAGCGAAGCGAGGCGGGAGGGGTCGTCTCAACCGCCTCGACGTTTAGACCGAAAAAGATGGAGCGCGTCGCCGAGAACCCCACCCGGCCCTGCGGGCCACCCTCCCCTCGAGGGGAGGGATGCGCCGCTCAGTCCGAGACCGGCGTATTCTCATCGACATCGACACGGAAATTGCCGTCGAGGATTTCGGCCTTCTTCTTTTCGACCAAGTCCTTGACCTCGGCCGGCAGCGTCTTGTCGAACTTGTGATAGGGCGCGAGGTAGGAGCCGCCCTTGGCCATGCGCGAGAAATCACCGTAATCCTGCGCCGTGAAGACGCCGGCCTTGACCAGCTTGATTGCCTGCTCGACCGTCGGATACATGTCCCAGACCGGCCCGGTGATCACCGTGTCGGGGCCGAGGCTCGATTGGTCCGACATGTTGGAGATAGCGAGGATCTTTTTCTCGACCGCCGCTTCGATGACGCCAAAGCGCTCGGCATAGATGACGTCGACGCCGGCGTCGATCTGGGCGACAGCAGCTTCCTTTGCCTTCGGCGGATCGAAGAACGAGCCGATGAAGGCGACCTTCTTCTTGATGTTGGGATTGACCTCCTTGGCACCGGCAAAGAAGGCGTTGACCAGCCGGTTCACTTCCGGAATGCCCATCGCCGCGACGGCGCCAATCGTGCCCGATTTCGACATTTTTCCCGCAATCATGCCGGACAGATAGGCCGGCTCGTGGATCCAGTTGTCGAAAACCCCGAAATTCGGCTCGGCCGGCCCTGCGCCGGAGCCGAACAGGAAGGCGGTCTTCGGGAATTGCTTGGCGGTCCTGCGCGATTCGCGCTCGGCGGCGAAGGCATCGCCCAGCACCAGCTCATAGCCGCCCTGCGCATATTCGCGCATGACACGGCTGAAATCGGCGGTCTGCACCTTCTCCGACCATTTGTATTCGATGCCGAGTTCCTTCTCGGCCTTCTGCAGGGCGACATGGATCTGGTTGTCCCACGGCTCCTCGATCGGCGTGGCGAAGATCGCCGCAACTTTCAGCTTCTTGGTCTTGGCAAAGGCGCTGCCCGGCAGCATCGCCGCCGCCAGGCCGAGCGCGCCCAGCTCCAGCACGTTGCGTCGCGAAAGCCCTTCGCGTTTCGATTGGATTCTGCTCTTCCCGTTGTCCATTGCATGCCCCTCTGATTGGCGCCGTGTCGAGCCGGCTCTCTTCTCTGGAATATCGGCGAAGGAACTATGGAACGGTGCCCGGCTTTTGTCCACATGGTCAAATTTGGCCGGGCGGAACTGCTGTAAACGTTCGTGTGCTCACAATCTCTCGAGCGCCACCGCGATCCCCTGGCCGACCCCGATGCACATGGTCGCGAGGCCGTAGCGGCCGCCGCGTTCGCGCAGCTCCAGCGCAGCCGTGCCCGTGATGCGCGCCCCGGACATGCCGAGCGGATGGCCGAGCGCGATGGCGCCGCCATTCGGGTTGACGTGCTCCGCATCCTCGGCAATGCCGAGTTGGCGCAGCACCACAATGCCTTGCGAGGCAAAGGCCTCGTTGAGCTCGATGACATCGAATTGTCGCGGCTCCAGCCCGAGCCGGGCGCATAGCTTTTGCGTGGCCGGCACCGGGCCAATGCCCATGATGCGCGGCGCCACGCCGGCCGTGGCACCGCCGAGAATACGGGCGATCGGCGTCAACCCGTATCTTTTCACGGCGGTTTCCGAGGCGACGATCAGCGCTGCGGCACCATCGTTAACGCCCGACGCATTGCCGGCGGTAACCGTGCCGCCTTGCCGGAACGGCGTCGGCAACTTGGCCAACGCTTCGATCGTCATGCCTGCTCGCGGATGCTCGTCCTTTGATACGATCGCCGGATCGCCCTTGCGCTGCGCGATCGTCACCGGCGTAATTTCCTTCGCCAGCCGACCATTGGCTTGCGCGGCGATTGCCTTGTCCTGGCTGCGCACGGCAAACGCATCCTGGTCTACGCGGGAGACAGCGAACTCTTCCGCCACGTTCTCACCGGTCTCCGGCATCGAATCGACGCCGTATTGCTTCTTCATCAGCGGATTGATGAAGCGCCAGCCGATCGTGGTGTCGTAAATCTCGGCATTGCGCGAAAAGGCGGTCTCCGCCTTCGGCATGACAAACGGAGCACGGCTCATCGATTCGACGCCGCCTGATACTATCAGCTCCGCCTCGCCGGCTTTGATGGCGCGGGCAGCAATCATCACCGCATCCATGCCCGAACCGCAGAGGCGATTGACGGTCGAGCCGGGAACCTCCTTGGGCAGGCCGGCCAGCAGCAGCGCCATGCGCGCCACATTACGATTGTCCTCGCCGGCCTGGTTGGCGCAGCCATAGACGACATCGTCGATGGCGGCCCAGTCGATGCCCGAATTACGCTCGACCAGCGCCTTCAAAGGTATCGCGCCGAGATCGTCGGCACGCACCGCCGACAACGAACCGCCGAAGCGTCCGATCGGCGTGCGGATGTAGTCGCAGATATAGGCCTCGGCCATTATGCAGCCTTCCCGTTTGCGCTGATGATTTCTGCTCCCGGCCCAGCCATGTTGGCCGCATTCTCCTTGAGACGAAAGCACATCTTGCCGCCGGCCGTTAGGCCAAAGACAATTACAGCTGCCGCCCGCCGGGAGCGGCGGATCAGCCGATGCCTTCACCGCCGTCGATCACCAGCGCGTGGCCGGCGTTGATACTAGCCGCCGTTCCAGGAACCGGTTTCGGCCATCTGTCTGAGCCGGGGCGCCACCCGAAAGACGTCCTTGCCGGTCCGCTGGTGCCAGTGATCCAGCCGCCGGATGATCTCGTCCACGCCTTCGAGGCTTGCCCAGAACATCGGACCGCCCTTGCCGACCGGGAAGCCGTAGCCGTTGACCCAGACGACATCGATATCGGAGGCGCGGGCGGCAATCTTTTCCTCGAGGATTCTGGCGCCCTCGTTGATCATCGGATAGAGCGTCCGCTCGATGATCTCCTCGGCGCCGATTGGCCGCGGTGCAATGCCGCGTTCGGCAGCCTTGTTGCGGATCAGCGTCTCAACCTCGGGATCGGGCAGCGGCGTGCGCGAACCGTTCTCATAACGATAGAAGCCGCTGCCGGTCTTTTGGCCGAAATGTCCCTGTTCGCACAACGCATCGGCGATCACGGCCGTCTGGCCACGCGCCTTGCGGTTGCGCCAGCCTATGTCGAGGCCGGCGAGATCGCTCATCTCGAACGGCCCCATCGGCCAGCCGAAATCGGTGAACGCCTGGTCGACCTGGCGCGGCATTGCGCCTTCCAGCAGAAGCGTCTCCAGTTCCGAACCCCGCGCCGCCAGCATGCGGTTGCCGACGAAGCCGTGGCAGACGCCGACAACGACCGGCACCTTGCCGATCCGCCGTGCCAGATCGACGATGGTCGCCAGCACGTCGGGCGAAGTCTTGTCGGCGCGGACGATTTCCAAAAGCTTCATGACGTTAGCCGGCGAAAAGAAATGCATGCCGAGGAGATCTTGCGGCCGCGACGTCGAACCGGCGATCTCGTTGACATCGAGATAGGAGGTGTTGGTGGCGAGGATCGCGCCCGGTTTGGCCACCGCATCGAGCCTGCTGAAGACATCCTTCTTGACCGCCATCTCCTCGAACACGGCCTCGACAATCAGGTCGCAATCGGCGAGGTCGGCATAGTCGGTGCTGCCCCTGAACAAATCCAGCCGCTCGCGCTTGGCGTCTTCGCTCAGCGATCCGCGGATAACGGAAACGGCATAATTTTTGTCGATCGTCGTCAGTCCGCGTTGCAATGCTTCCTGCGTCGTCTCTAGCAAGGTCACGGGAAGACCGCTATTGGCGAACGCCATGGCGATGCCGCCGCCCATAGTGCCGGCGCCGATGACGCCAACCCGGGCGATCTTGCGCCTGACGACATCCTTGCCGGCAATCTTTGCCGCCTCACGTTCAGCGAAGAACAGATGCCGCTGCGCGCGTGACTGGTCACCGGCGACAAGCTTGAGGAACAGGTCGCGCTCCGCCGCCAGCGCTTCGTCGAAGGGCAGCGTCAGGGCGTTGCGGACCGACTGCGCACAGGCGATCGGCGCCTCGAGGCCGCGTGCTTTTTTGGAAAAAGCTGCCGCCTGCTTGTCGAAAGCCGGCAAGTCGGCCTGGTCGAGGCGATCATTGCGGTCGCGCACGGGCGTGAACGGATCGCCTTTCGCGGCCGTTTCGCTGGCGAAACTCACCGCTTTCGCGATCAAGTCGCCATCGAAGACGGCATCCACCAGGCCGTCGGCGCGCGCCTCGGCAGCACCGATCGGCGTTCCCGAAACGATCATGCTGAGTGCCTTTAGCGGACCAACCAGGCGCGGCAGGCGAACCGTGCCGCCGCCGCCCGGCAGCAGGCCGAGCTTGACTTCCGGCAGGCCGAGCCTTGCCGTTCGGTCGGCAACACGGAAATGGCAGCCGAGCGCCAGTTCCAGGCCGCCGCCGAGCGCAGTGCCGTGAATGGCTGCGACCGTCGGCTTGGTGATAGTTTCCAGCACGGCGACAATAGCGCGCAATTCCGGCTGCTGCGCCGGTCTGCCGAATTCGGTGATGTCGGCGCCGGCGACGAAGGTCCGCCCGGCGCAGGCGATCACGATTGCTCCGACCGACGGCTCGTCCCGCAGGGAAACGAGCGCCCGCATCAACGGCGCGCGCACATGGAAGCTCAGCGCGTTGACCGGCGGATTGTCGATGATCACCACTGCGACGTTGCCATGCCTTGTGGTGCTGACGAAATCGGACACGCAAACCTCATACAACGATGTTGGCCAATAGCGCGACGGGATTTACAGCGCTGGCATGCGGATGGGAACCACGTGTTTTGCGGGCCGGATCGTTATCCCCTCGCCGCCGGGTGCCTTACCTTAGCGCAGCGCCTTCTGCCCACCGGCGGCGGTGATGACGCCGACGATGATCAGCCCTGTCAGCACCAGGCGGACGCCGACGCTGACGCCGAACGTGTTGAGCATGGTCAACAGCAGCACGAGAAACAGCGCCGCGCCCCAGACCCCCGGCACATTGGCCTTGCCGCCAGCCACCGACGTGCCGCCGATGACGACGACCGCGATCGAGGCCAGCAGATACTCATTGCCGATATCGACATTGGCGCCGCGGAAATAGCCGGCGAGCAGTGCGCCGTCGAGGCCGCCGAGCGCGCCCGACAGCGTGTAGGTGAGGAAGCGGGTGCGGCCGACATTGACGCCGGCCAGCCAGGCGGCGCGGATGTTCTGGCCGATCGCCAGCACCGAGCGTCCGTAGATCATGCGCTGCAAAACGATGCCGGCGCCGATGGTGAACAGCACGGTGAGGATCGCCAGCACCGGGATGCCGAACACCTGCCAGTTGGTGAAGTCGGCAAAGCCCGGCGGCGGCTTGATCTGCAGGCCCCGCCCATAGCTGATATCGACCGACTGGATGACGAAGCTGGCCGACAGCGTCGCGATGATCGGCGGAATGCGCAGCGCCCATATCAGAAGGTAGTTGACGGCGCCGATCGCCATGCCGCAGGCAAGCGCGGCCAGCAGCCCGACCGCGATCATCGCATCATTGCCGTCCATGACCTTCATGGCGACGGCGCTGGCAAGGCCGATGTTGGCCGGCAGCGACAGGTCGACATTGCCCGGCCCGAGCGTGATGACGAACATCTGGCCGACGCCGACGATGACGGTGAAGACGGCGAGCGACAGCGCCGCCGTGATCATGCCGCCGCCGCCATAGCCGCCGGTGAAGGCGATGGTCGCCAGCCACACCAGCAGCGCCCCGAAGAATGACCAGATCCAGGGTCTGGCGAGCAGTGTCCGCAGCCAAGCCATGCTCACCTCTCCCTGCGGCTGATCAGCACCCGCGCTGCCAGCACGATGATCAGGATGGCGCCATTGGCGGCGACCTGCCAGTCGGGCGGAATGTGCATGAAGGTCAAGAGCGGCGATGCGGCCAGAGCCAGCGTCAGCGCGCCGATGACGGCGCCGATCGGCGACACCCGGCCGCCGACGAACTCGCCGCCGCCGAGGATGACACCGGCGATCGAAAGCAGCGTGTAGCCATTGCCGATATTGGCATCGGCCGAGGTGGTGATGCCGATCAGCGCCATGCCGGACAAAACGCCGAACAGGCCGGTCAGCGCAAACAGCGCTATCTTGGTGCGCAGCAGCGACCAGCCGGCGCGCTTGAGTGCGGCTGAATTGCCGCCCGATCCACGCAGGATGACGCCATAGGAGGTGCGCATCAGGCCAAAGTGGACGACGGCCGCGATCAGCAATGCCGCGATGATCGGGAACGGAATGAAGGGTGGCTTGAAGGCCATCAGCGCCAGCAGCCAGTCCGGCGCCTTGCCGCCGGGCTTGGGCAGGATGAGGATGGCCATGCCCTGCCAGACGAAACTCATGCCGAGCGTCACCACGATAGAGGGCAGGTTGCGCAGATGGATCAGCGCGCCGAGCAGCGCGTAGACGCCGATCGACCCGAGCAGGATGACGACGCCGAGCAGCGGCGCGTCCTTCAGCCACGTCGCCGTGACACAGCCGACGAAGCCGACAAAGGTGCCGATCGACAGATCGAGCTCATTGCCGGCGATGACGAACATCTGCGCGATCGTCGCCAGTGCGATCGGGATCGCCAGATTGAGCATCAGGCTGAAGCCGAAATAGCTGATGGCGCGCGGGTTGAGCCAGGCGATGGCGATGAGCACCAGCGCCAGCGACAGTGCCGGCAGCAGGCTGCGCAGCATACGCGCCCGCCTCGTGGCGCGAGCCGAAGATCTTAGCCCATTCTCGACAGATGCCGCTGTCATCTCAGGCCGCCTCGCCGAACGACGACTGGATGATTTTTTCCTCCGTCAGTTCGTCGCGACGGAGGTTGGCGACAATCCGGCCGTTCTTGAACACATAGATATGGTCGCAATTGTCGAGCTCTTCGGTTTCGGTGGTGTACCAGAGGAAAGTGCGGCCATGGCGAGCCTCTTCGCGCACCAGGTCGTAGACTTCGAGCTTGGTTCCGATGTCGACGCCGCGCATCGGATCGTCCATCAGCACGATCTTGGCGTCGGAGCCGAGCGCCCGCGCGAACAGCGCCTTCTGCTGGTTGCCGCCGGACAGCGAGAAGATGTTGTTGTTCATGTCAGGCGTGCGGATGCCGATTTTCCGCTGCCACAGCTCGGCGAGCTCGGCTTCCCGCTGCGGCGAGATCAAGAGGCCGTTGCGCAATCGCGCCAGCGAACGGATGCCGATGTTCTCGGCGATCGACCATTGCGGAAAAATCCCGTCCGACTGGCGGTCGCCGGCAACCAGCGCAACCGGCGCGGTGACCTCGATGCCGGTCCTGGCGCGGGAAGCCGCAGCAAAGATCGCCAGCAAAAGATCGGTCTGCCCATGCCCGGCAAGTCCGGCAAGTCCGATGATTTCACCGGCACGGGCGACGAGCTCGTTGCCGTCCTGCTGTCGCGCCGGCCGCGCCCGGACCCGCAGCGGACCGGGCTCCGGCTTGCCGCTCGCAATCTCTGCGGCGGCCTTCTCGCGTGCCGCAGCTCCGCCCATCGCCGTCACCAGCCTATCGCGGTCGAATTGATCGGCCTGCCCGGCGGCGACGACCTTGCCGTCGCGCATCACGACGATGCGGTCGGCATTTCCGAGCACTTCGCCAAGCACATGCGAGATCAGGATGCAGCTCTTGCCGGCGGCTACGAAGCGGCGCACGAACGCCAGCAGCTGGCCGGCGGTATGCGCATCGAGCGAGGATGTCGGCTCGTCGAGGATGACCAGTTCGAGCGGCTCCTGCGTGACCGTGAAGGCGCGCGCCACCTCCACCATTTGCCGGCTGGTGATGGAAAGATCACCGACGATGTCGGATGCCGAGATGCTGTGGCCGGGGAATATCTCGTCCAGCTTGGCGGCGATCAGATCGGCCGCCTTGCGCCGCCAGCCGAAGCCATTAAGCGACGCGTGGTTGATCCGCGTGTTCTCGGCGACGCTGAGGTTCGGGCAGAGCGATAGTTCCTGGAAAACACAACGGATGCCGAGCTGCTGTGCGCGCGGCACCGAATAACTTGCCTCGACACCGCCGCGGACCGCGATCTGCCCGCTGTCGGGGGCAAGCGTGCCCGCCACCATATGCATGAGCGTCGATTTTCCGGCGCCGTTATGGCCGACGAGACCGACGCATTCTCCGGCACGAACGCTGAAATCGACACCGGCGAGCGCCCTGACGGCGCCGAAATGTTTTTCGGCTCCGTCCAGTCTTATGATGTCCAAACTGACGGCGCCGAAAAGCTTTTCGGCGCCGTCCGGCATGATGATGTCTGCATTGGCCTCGGGCATCCCTCAACGATACCCGGTTACCGTGGCGGCAACAATAGTGCCATGCTCACTTGATGTTGGCCTTGATCGCGGCGATGGCGTCTTCCTGCGT
The DNA here is from genome assembly GCF_040323385.1 of Mesorhizobium sp. M0045. Taxonomy (NCBI): domain Bacteria; kingdom Pseudomonadati; phylum Pseudomonadota; class Alphaproteobacteria; order Hyphomicrobiales; family Phyllobacteriaceae; genus Mesorhizobium; species Mesorhizobium sp. M0045. The sequence continues at coordinate 45,246 of NZ_JAMYUY010000022.1, read as the reverse complement.
GTATTCGTGGCTGGCGACACCGCCCTTCGGAATCTTCGGCAGCGCGGCCTCGAAATCATCCTGTGTGAAGGCAAGATAGGGAACCAGCAGGTCGTGCGGCACGTCGGTGCGGCCGTCGAGCACCTGCTGCGCCACCCAGAAGGCAAGCGTCGATACGCCGGGCGCGATCGATGCCGACCAGGTCTGATAACCGTCCTTTTCCTTCTGCTCCTTCCACCACTGCAATTCGTCCTGGCGATTGCCCATGATGATGGTCGGGCGCGGCTTGCCGGCAGCGGCGAAGGCCTGTGCCGCGCCATAGCCGTCACCGCCCTGGTCGACGACACCGACAACATCCGGCAGCGACGGCAGGATCGTCGCTACTGCCTTCTGTGCCGTGGTCTGGTCCCAGTCGCCGGTCACCGAGCCGACGATCTTGAACTCGGGATGGGCGGCGACGCCTTCGAGGATGCCGGCATGGATGGCATCGTCGATCGAGGTGCCGGCGAGCCCGCGGATTTCCAGGAGGTTGCCACCCTTGGGCTGGAATTTGGCCATCTGCTCGACTTCCTGCTTGCCCATGTCCTTGAAGTCGACGACGACGCGGTAGGCGCAGGGTTCGGTGACGATGCCGTCGAAGGAAACGACGACGATGCCGGCGTCGCAGGCCTGCTTGATGGCGCCGTTGAGCGCGTCCGGAGACGCCGCGTTGATCACGATCGCGTCATAGCCCTGCAGGATCAGGTTCTGCACTTGCGCTGCCTGCGTCGGCACTTCCTTGTCGGCCGTCGTGAAGACGTCCGCGGCGCCGACCACCTTGTCGGCAACCGCCTTCTTGGTGACGATGGCGTAGCTGTCCAGCATCGCCTGCCGCCACGAATTGCCGGCGTAATTGTTGGAGAAAGCGATCTTCTTGCCGCTGGTGTCGGCATGCGCGGTGCCTGCGGCGAGCATTGCCGCAAGGGCGCCCAAAACGAATATTTTCTTCATGTCATACTCCTCCCGTGAGTTGCTGTCTTACTGGTGGTTAATGGCTGGCTGGTGGATATTGGCTGATACGCTCACAATCTTGTTTTTTATCTATTATCAGACAAATGCAGATAGGCGACAAGCTGTCAACAGCAATCCATGGCCGGCAATCAACTTGCGGTGCAATCATTGAAACCGGTTCGACTCCTGGTCTAGGGATGGCGCTGGAGACCGATTGAATGGCAGCGAACCTTGCCCCGGGTGCACCCGGCATTCCGGCGCGCTGGACCTCGAGCGCCAAGAGCGGCGTCGGCACTGCGCTCTCGCCGGCCTGCCCGATCTGGTTCACCATCAGTCACGGTATTCTCAACGAGATCTACTATCCCCGCCTCGACAGCGCCTGCACCCGCGATCTGGGGCTGATCGTCACCGGACCCGACGGCTATTTCTCGGAAGAAAAGCGCGACGCCGAGCACAGAATCGAACCGCTCGAGGACGGGGTGCCTGCCTATCGGCTGGTCAACACCGCGGCCGATGGAAGCTACCGGATCCAAAAGCGGATCATTACGGATCCGGAACGTCCCGTCGTGCTGCAAGAGATCATTTTCACGCCGCTCAAAGGCGCGGCCGCCGGTTACCGCGTCTACGCGCTGCTGGCGCCGCACCTCGTCAACGCCGGCATGGGCAACACCGCCTGGATCGACGGCCATGAAGGACAGCCTGTCCTGTTTGCATCGGGACGCGGTGTCTGCCTGGCGCTCGCCTCGTCGCTGCCGTGGAAGGCGTGCTCGGCCGGCTATGTCGGCGCCTCCGACGGCTGGCAGCAGCTTCGTCAAGGCGGCCGGCTCGATCCGGCCTGCCGCAGGGCCGAGGATGGCAATGTCGCGCTGACCGGCGAGATCGGCTTTTCGGCCGCGAATCCAAAAATATTGCTGGCGCTCGGCTTCGGCACGACACCGCAACAGGCGGCGGAAACCGCTTTCGCCAGCCTGAGGCAAGGTTTTGAGCCCGCGGTCAGATCCTATGGTCAAAAATGGCGCCAATGGCAGGCCGGTTTGCTGCCGCTGGACCGGCAAGCGGCGTTCGGCCTCAATCCCTACCGCATCAGCACTGCGGTGCTGGCGGCACACCGCTCGTCGACCGGAGCAGCAGTCGCCAGCCTGTCGATCCCGTGGGGCTTCAACAAGGGCGACGACGATCTGGGCGGCTATCACCTGGTCTGGCCGCGCGATCTGGTCGAAACCGCCGGCGGTTTCCTCGCCGCCGGCGACCCGGCGGAAGCCTTGCGCATCCTTGGCTATCTGCGCTCGATCCAGCAGCCGGACGGGCATTGGCCGCAGAACGCCTGGCTCGACGGTTCGGCCTATTGGCCGGGCATCCAGATGGACGAATGCGCCTTTCCGCTGCTGCTCGCCGACGCGCTGCGCCGCGCCGGGCATTTGCCGCCTGCGGTACTCTCCTCCTTCATGCCGATGATCGAGCGCGCGGCCTCCTACGTCGTGCGCAACGGCCCCGTCACCGGCGAAGACCGCTGGGAAGAGGACGCCGGCTACAGCCCGTTCACGCTTGCCGTCGAGATCGCCGCATTGCTTGCGGCTGCGGACATGTTCGATGCCGCCGGCAAAACAGAGCCGGCAAACTACCTGCGCGAAACCGCCGATGTCTGGAACGATCAGATCGAGCGCTGGACCTACGTCGCCGGTAGCTCCTCGGGCGATGAAGCCGGCGTCGAGGGCTACTATGTCCGCATTGCGCCGCCCGACAAAGCCGGCGCGGCATCGCCGAAAGACGGCTACGTCCCGATCAAGAACCGCCCGCCGGCCGATACGGACCGGCCGGCCAAGGCGATCGTCAGCCCGGATGCCCTGGCCCTGGTCCGCTTCGGCCTGAGAGCCGCCGACGATCCGCGCATCCTCGACACGGTCAAGGTGATCGACGCGCAATTGCGTTGCGAGCTGCCGCAGGGGCCGCTCTGGTACCGCTACAACGGCGACGGCTATGGTGAGCATGCGGACGGCGCGCCCTTCGATGGAACCGGCCCGGGCCGGCCCGGGCCGCTGCTGGTCGGCGAGCGCGCGCATTACGAGCTGGCGGCGGGGCGCAAGGACAAAGCGGCAAGCCTGCTCGCGACGTTTGAGGGCTCCGCCGGGCCGGGCGGCCTGCTGCCGGAGCAAGTCTGGGATGGTCCAGACATGCCGGAGCGCGAATTGCGGCATGGCGGCCCCTCCGGCAGCGCCAAGCCGCTGGTTTGGGCGCATTCCGAGCACATCAAATTATTACGTTCGCTCCGCGACGGCGCCGTCTTCGATATGCCGCCACAAGGCGTCAAGCGCTATATCGAGGGCAGAGCGGTGTCGCGCCTCAGGGCATGGCGCTTCAACCACAAGATCCGTACCATCCCGGCAGGCAAGGCGCTGCGCATCGAAGTTCTGGCCCGGGCGGTGGTTCATTGGAGCAGCGACAATTGGGCAACCGTCCATGACACCGGGACCGCCGCGAACCTTTTCGGCATCCATTTCGCGGAGTTGCCGGTTGCCGACGCCGCTCCGGGCAATAGCATTGTCTTCACATTCTTCTGGTCCGATGCCGGCCGTTGGGAGAATGTCGACTTTTCCGTTGGTATCGACGATGCGTCACAGCCACTAGATCATCGATCCCTCAAGTAAGGCAGGACGAGACCATGCAGATAGGAATGATGGGACTGGGCAGGATGGGCGCCAACATGGTTCGGCGCCTGCTGCGCGATGGCCACGAATGCGTCGTCTACGACATCAACCCGGCAAGCGTCGCGGCGCTTGTGAGCGCCGGCGCGGTCGGAGCCGCCTCGATGGAGGACTTCGTCGGCAAGCTGACGAAGCCGCGCAGCGCCTGGCTGATGCTGCCGGCGGCGATCACCGGCCGGATCGTCGACCAGGTGGCCGCCCTGATGGAGCCCGGCGACATCATCATCGACGGCGGCAATTCCTATTATCATGAAGCCGTCGACCACGCCGCGCGCCTGGCCTTGAAAGGCTTGAGCTATGTCGATGTCGGCACCAGCGGCGGCGTCTGGGGCCTCGAGCGCGGCTACTGCCTGATGATCGGCGGCCCTGACACCGCGGTCCAGCATCTCGATCCGATCTTCGCCACGCTGGCGCCCGGCGCCGACGCCGCTTCGCCCGCCCCTGGCAAGGACGCCGGAACCGCTCCCTTCGGCTATCTGCATTGCGGGCCGAGCGGCGCCGGCCATTTCGTCAAGATGGTCCATAACGGCATCGAATATGGTGTCATGGCCGCCTATGCCGAGGGCATGAACATCCTGAAGTCGGCGAATGCCGGCAAACGGCAGCGCACCGCCGACGCGGAAACCAGCCCGCTGGAAAACCCGCAATATTACCAGTTCGACATCGACATCGCCGAAGTGGCCGAGGTCTGGCGGCATGGCAGCGTCATCGGCTCGTGGCTGCTCGACCTGACGGCAGGCGTGTTGAAGGCCGATTCGGCGCTGACGCAGTTCGGCGGGCGCGTCTCGGATTCCGGCGAAGGCCGCTGGACGCTGAAGGCGGCGATCGACACCGGCGTGCCGGCGCCGGTGCTGTCGTCGGCGCTGTTCGACAGGTTCTCCTCGCAAGGCGAGTCCGAATTTGCCGACAAGCTTCTGTCCGCCATGCGCTATGCCTTTGGCGGTCATGTCGAAAAACCCAAGGCCGGCTCGTGACGGGCGACAGGGAGGCACGCCCATGAGCCAGGAACGGTCCGACACGCTGGTGCTTTTCGGCGCCACCGGCGATCTCGCCCACAAGAAGATCTTTCCAGCCCTCTACGCCATGGTGGCCAAGGGAACGCTGAACGAGCCGGTGATCGGCGTCGCCTTCGATCCCTGGGACCTCGCCAAGCTGCAGGCGCGCGCCCGCGACGGTATCGTCAATGCCATCGGCAGCATCGACGAGAAGATCTTCGCCAGGCTTGCCTCGCTGCTTCGCTATGTCAGCGGCGACTACCGGGCGCCTGCGACCTTCGAGAAGCTGAAGACCGCGCTGGGCAGCGCTGAGCGGCCGCTGCACTATCTGGCGGTGCCGCCGGCCATGTTCGAGGTCGTCGTCCAGGGGCTGGAGCAGTCGGGCGCCGCCCAGGGCGCGCGCCTGATGGTCGAAAAGCCGTTCGGCCACGATCTGCAATCGGCGCGCTGGCTGAACCGGGTACTGCATCTGGTCTTCGACGAGAAGTCGATCTTCCGCATCGACCATTATCTCGGCAAGGAGGCGATCCAGAACCTGCTCTATTTCCGCTTCGCCAATTCCTTCCTCGAGCCGATCTGGAACCGCAACTTCGTCGAGAGCGTGCAGATCACCATGGCCGAGGATTTCGGTGTCGAGGGCCGCGGCCGCTTCTATGACGAGGTCGGCTGCATCCGCGACGTCATCGAAAACCACCTGCTCAACATCCTCTTGCTGCTCGCCATGGAGCCGCCGGTCGGCCGTTCGGCCGACGATCTGATCGACGAGAAGGTGCAGGTGCTGCGGGCGATCCGGACGCTGACCAGGGACGATGTCGTGCGCGGCCAGTTCGACGGCTATCTCAACGAGCCGGGCGTGGCGCCGAACTCGCCGGTCGAGACCTTCGCGGCGGTGCGCTTTTTCGTCGATACCTGGCGCTGGCAGGATGTGCCGTTCTTCATCCGCGCCGGCAAATCCCTGCCGGTGCACGCCACCGAGGTCATCGTGCGGCTGAAGCGGCCGCCGCTCGACGTCTTCGATCCAATCAAACCCGGCGAATGCAATCACGTGCGCTTCCGCATCGATCCGCAAGTGGCGATCTCGATCGGAGCCCGGCGCAAGGCACCCGGCGACGACATGGTCGGCGAACAGGTCGAGCTCACCGCGCTCGACGATTCGAAGGGCGACATGCCGCCTTACGAGCGGTTGATCGGCGACGCCATGAACGGCAACGGCCAGCTGTTCACCCGCCAGGACGCCAGCGAGCTCGCCTGGCGCATCGTCGGCCCGGTGCTCGGCGACACCACGCCACCCCCTGTCTACGCGCCAAAGACGTGGGGGCCGGCCGAAGCCATGGCTGGATTCGGGCCGCCGAACGGCTGGATCAATCCAGCGAAATGATTTCTGGGAGGCGAAAGCGATGGCCAAAGCGGTGAAGCCACCGGCACCCGACGCCGAACAGATCGTGCTTGCGATCGACATCGGCGGCTCGCACGTCAAGATCCGCACCAGCGCCGGCGCAGAGGAGCGCAAGACCGCTTCCGGACCGGAGCTGACGCCGCAGCAGATGGTCGCTGCGGTGAAGACGCTCGCCGAAGGGCTGCACTACGATGTCGTCTCGATGGGCTATCCGGGTCCCGTGCACCACAACCGGCCTTTGACCGAACCGGCAAATCTCGGCAAGGGCTGGGTCGGCTGCGATTTCGCCGCTGAATTCGGCAAGCCGGTGAAGGTCGTCAACGATGCGCTGATGCAGGCCGTCGGCAGTTATGAAGGCGGCCGCATGCTGTTCCTTGGCCTCGGCACCGGCCTGGGGGCCGCGATGATCGTCGATAACGTCGCCCAGCCGATGGAGCTTGCCCATCTTCCCTACAAGAAGCGCGGCAGTTTCGAAGACTATGTCGGCGAACGCGGGCTGCAAAAGCGCGGCAAGAAGAAATGGCGCAAATACGTCTTCGACGTCGTCGACCGGCTTCGCACCGCCATGCAGCCGGATTACGTGGTCATCGGCGGCGGCAATGTCGATGAACTCACCGACTTGCCCGCCGATTGCAGACGCGGCGACAACACACGCGCCTTCGAAGGCGGATTTCGACTGTGGCGCGACAAATCCCTGATTATCTGATATTGCTGATTGTCTGATATTATCGAGCACCGGCTCAGGGTTGTTAATCCCGCGCTGCCGTTAGTATTATTATTCAAAATAATGTGTGACGTGGCGCGGCGTCATTGCATTGCGCAGATTTGCCGACTAGGAATTTCTGCGACCCCCACGGACGGAGAGATAGATTGACCGACGACAACAACAACGCTCGCAAAGACATCGACCTGCTCGAGCTGACCGCCCATATCGTCTCCGCATATGTCGAGAAGAACCGCTTGCCGGCTTCCGGCCTCGGCGATCTCATCGCCAGCGTCAGCGCTTCCATAGGTGGGCTGGGGCAACCGGCAGTGCCGGTCGCCGCGCCGCTGACGCCTGCCGTCAATCCCAAGAAATCGGTGACGCCGGACTACATCATCTGTCTCGAGGACGGCAAGAAGTTCAAATCCTTGAAGCGCCATATCGGCGTTCATTTCGGGCTGACGCCAGACGCCTACCGCGCCAAATGGGGCCTGCCGTCGGACTACCCGATGGTCGCTCCCAACTACGCGGCCTCGCGTTCGCAGCTGGCCAAGGCGATCGGCCTCGGCCGCAAAGCCGCCCCGCCCGCGCCCGTCAAGAGCCGGGGCAGGAAGGCCAAAGCGACGGCTTGATACCAAGGCGAGAGCAGGTTTGATCCTTCAGCGATACCACGTGGGCAGGCGTGGGAGCGCGCTTCGTTATCCCCAGCGAAGCGAAGTCGTGGAAACCTTGGTATCCATGCTGCGACTTTCTCCGCGTGGCGAAGGTGCGGAATTTTTTGGTACCAGAGGGACAGCGCCCCCCTCTGTCCTGCCGGACATCTCCCCCTCTAGTGGGGAGATTGGCTACCTCGCCAGTCGTCTCTTTAAACGCAGGAATCGCCTTTGACGCTGGAGATTGGCGAAAGCCGTCGGGACGTCCAATCTCCCCCCTTGAGGGGGAGATGTCCGGCAGGACAGAGGGGGCGCGAAGGAACTCGACCTGTGCGCCAAATAACCTCTCCACCTCCGCCGAGCGCGTTTGCCATATGCAATTAGCATGGTAGCCCGAAATTCCTTGATCCAGGCCGGATTTTTGCGCGCGCCTCCGGCCAAACTGCGTTAAAGGCTTTTTTGGCCGGACCAGCGCCCATCGTGGAAGTGCCCCGCCGGCCGACATCGCCGCCACGGGGCCTTATTCCATGACCGCAGAATCCCAAGTACCATCCGACCAGCGCTATGCCGCCTTTCGCCACCGGCCGTTCCTGAGCTATTGGGCGGCGCGCTTCCTCTCGACATTCTCCACCCAGATCGTGTCGGTCGCCGTCGGCTGGCAGATCTACGATCTGACCCGCGACCCGTTCGACCTCGGCCTTGTCGGCATCGTCCAGTTCCTGCCTTCGCTGCTGCTGGTGCTGGTCACCGGCGACGTTGCCGATCGTTTCGGTCGCCGGCTGATCATGGCGCTGGCGGTGCTGGTCGAGGCGGGCTGCGCCTTGGCCCTCCTGCTGCTGACGCTGCGCGGCCTCTCCGGGCCGATGCCGGTCTTCATCGTGCTCGCCATGTTCGGCATTGCGCGCGCCTTCTTCGGGCCGGCCTCGTCATCGCTGTTCGCCAATCTGGTGCCGCCTGAGGATTTCGCCAACGCCATCGCCTGGAACTCGTCCGCCTGGCAGACGGCAACCATCGTCGGGCCGGTCGCCGGCGGCCTGCTCTACGGGCTTTCGGCCGAAGCTGCCTACACCACAGCGGCCGTGCTGATGCTCATTGCCGCCGTGCTGATCTTCACCATCCCGAAGCCTGCCCAGCGCAGCAGGACCGACAGGCCGACGGTACAGACCCTGTTCGCCGGCTTCGGCTACATCTGGAGCGAAAAGATCGTGCTCGGCGCGATTTCGCTCGACCTGTTCGCGGTGCTCCTGTCCGGCGCCTCGGCGCTGCTGCCGGTCTACGCGCGCGATATCCTCGAACTCGGCCCGTGGGGGCTCGGCCTGTTGCGCTCGGCGCCCGGCGTGGGCGCCATCTGCGTCGCCATCTGGCTGGCCGGACACCCGATCCGCAACCATGCCGGCCTTGTCATGCTCGGCTTCGTTGCGCTGTTCGGCGCGTTCACTGTCCTGTTCGGCCTCTCGACCATCACCTGGCTGTCGATCGCTGCTCTCGCCTTGCTTGGCGCCACCGACATGTTCAGCGTCTATATCCGCGAGACGCTGATCCAGCTGTGGACGCCGGACGACGTTCGCGGCCGTGTCAACGCCGTCAACCAGGTGTTTGTCGGCGCCTCCAATGAGCTCGGCGAATTCCGCGCCGGCACCATGGCCGCGCTGATCGGCACGGTTCCGGCCGTGGTGGTCGGCGGTGTCGGGGCGATCGCTGTCGCCGGGCTATGGGCGGTGCTGTTCCCGCAGCTGCGCAAGGTGCGTCATCTCAGGGGGCGAAACTGATTACCGCGGCGCCGGCTTGCCGAAAATCATCGGCAGGAACTCGCCGAGCCAGCGCTTGAGGTGCATGTCCCAGATCAGCCGGCCGCCGAGATGGTCGCGGCCGGGCTGCGCGCCGGGCAATTCGAAGCGGTGCGCGCCGCGCACCACCCAGCGCTGCATCATCGCCCGGGTCAATTCGCCATGGAACTGGATGCCCCAGGCATTGTCGCCATAGCGGAAGGCCTGGTTGGGATAGGTTTCGGCCGTCGCCAAAGCGTCGCGTCCTTCGGCAGCGAAAAGCCCTCGCGATGGAATTGATAGACCATCTCCGGCCAATGCATCAGCCTGCTGCCCGCTTCGGTCGCCTTAAGCGGATACCAGCCGATTTCGACGAGGCCCTCGCCGTGGCCCTCGACCCTGCCGCCAAGATGCTTGACCAGCATTTGCGCGCCGAGGCAGATGCCAAGCAGCGGCCGGTTCTCGCTGAGCGGAATTTTAAGCCAGTCGGTCTCGCGGCGGACGAACTCGTCGCCGTCATTGGCGCTCATCGGGCCGCCAAACACCACTGCGCCGGCATGGCCATCCAGCGTCTGCGGCAAGGCCTCGCCGAGCGGCGGTCGGCGGATGTCGAGGTCGAAGCCTTCCTCGATAAGCATATGGCCGACCCGTCCGGGGCTCGAATGCTCCTGATGCAGCACGATCAGGATCTTTGGTCTCGGGCTTGGCTTGGGCGGCATTGGAAGGCTGGACCCTGTCTATTCGTCGCTTGACGTTCCGGCAGCACCAGGAGCCGCGGCGGCCGCCTTGAGGCGCGCCTCGACACGGTCGCGACGTTCGACGCCGATCAGCTCGGCGACCCGCCAGACGGTATTGTCCTCGAGTTCGTGCAGCTCGCCATCGGCATAGACGATCTCCCACATCAGGCCGATGAAGGCCTTTCGCGCCTCGGCGTCGAGATGGCGCTTGAGCACGCTGGTGAAGGCGTAGAGGTCGATCGCCTCATTGTCGGCCCGCTCGCCGGCAGCCGCCAAAGCGTCGAGTTCGTCGCCGCTGATCGAGTAGCTTTCCGCCAGCACCTTCTTGAACCGTTCCCATTCGGTATCCTGGCGCACCCCGTCGGCGTTCATCACGTGGAAAAGCAGGGCGGACGCGGCAACGCGCGGATCGTCGGCGCTGGGGCTGACGCCACCACCGGACGGCAGATCCCTTAGAAACGACAAAACGCGTTCGAACATCAAATCATTCCCAATAAGCCCAGGGTCCACTCGACCCTGATCAGAACAAACGAAACCGGCGCGTCGATTTGTCCGCCGCGTCGTCGGGATCGACGCCGGGATCGTCAGGCAGCCGCGTCAGCTCCTGCGCCGGCTCGACGGCTTCGGCATCTTCCGGCACTTGGGCAAACGCCGCCGGGGTGATTGGTGTCACATGATCCTCGGCGGCACGGTTTTCGGTCCTCACTTCGGTCGCTGTGCCCGATGTCTCGGCAGCAACGGCTGTGTGCTCGATCGCCTCGGCTGTTTCCTGTACCGGTTTGGCTGGAGCCGCGATGGCCGGCATCGGTCCCTCCGGAGTCTCTTCATGGCTGTCGATCAACTGGCCGAGCCGCTCCATCGGCGCCCGCCATTCGAATGCGTCGAGCCTGCCGGTGATCGGCGATACCGGAGCCCAGCGTTCGGAGACGACGCCGTCGGCGACCCAGGCCGGGTCGCGAGGCGCTCTCACCGCCTTCGACAGCAACTGCCGCACCTTGCCCTGGTCGCCGCTCTCGGCCTCCTCGATGTCGGCCAGCAGCAGATAGGCGCCTTCGCGGCGATCCATGCGGATGGCGGCTTCCGCCTCGCGGCGGGCGGTTGCAAAATCCTGCGCATCGAGCGCGGCGCGCCCCACGGCCAGCGAGGACTCGGCATGATTCTTCTTCAGCTCCTGCAGCTTCTTTGCCCGGTTCAGCCGGTCGAGCACGGCATCGCCCGGCCTTGCATGGACATAGAGCTCCGCGATCTCCGGGTGCGGCTCGGCCTTCCACGCCGCCTCGAGGATTTTCGAGCCTTTGCGCACGTCGTTCTGCCGAAACAGCAATTTCGCCGCGACGACCGCCGCCGGTGCGAAATCCGGCCGCAGCCGGTTGGCTTCGAGCGCCGCCGCCCTTGCAGCATTGGCATCGCTGTCGATCAGCGCCTGCGCCTTGGCGGTCAGCAGCACGGCGCGACGCCGGTTGGCCGCATCGCGCTCGATCTGCCGGGTCGACTTCTGGGCATCGACCAGTTTCAGCGCGCCATCCCAGTCGCCACGCCCGGTCAGGTCTTCCAACGTCGATTCGGCCGCCCAGGCCAGTTGCGGCGCCACCGCCGCGGCCCGGCCGGCATAGTGGCGGGCCGCGTTGCGGTCGCCGAGCCGCTCGGCCTCGAGATAAAGCCCGCGCAGGCCGAGCAGCCGCATTTCGGGATCGTCGAGCATGGCCTCGAATTTTTCACGGGCGCCTTCATGGTCGCCTTCAAGGAGCGAGGCCTGCGCGTCGAGCAGCTGGATCAGCGGCTCCTGGTCGGAGCGGATCAGCTTTGCCGCTTCCTTGGTCTTCTTGCGGGCGAGCGCGCCGTCACCGGCGCCAGCGGCGATCATCCCGGTCGACAGCGCCTGATAGCCGCGGTCGCGGCGACGCACGCGGAAATAGCGCGAGATCGTATAGGGACTGTTCCACAGCGCCTTGACCAGCCACCAGACGATCATCACCGCGGCAACCACGGCCACGACCGCCACCGCCGCGACCATCAGGCTGACCTGGTATTGATAGCCGTTGAAGGTAACGAGCATTTCACCCGGCCGGTCGGCCAGCCAGGCGAAGCCGAGCCCGAGCGCAAAGACGACGGCAAGGAAGGCGAGGATGCGGATCATTGGGTTCCTCACGCCTTCATCGCGCCGGCGATGAGCGAATCGATCTGTGTCTCGACCTCCATCCGCGCTTTCAGTTTCCCGGCAAAGTCGGCGCCGGCGGCCTTGGCCGCCTCGGGCAGGGCTTCGTATTCACTGAGCGCCTTGGCGTAGTCACCCTGATTGACCGCGACCTCCATACGGGCAACGGTTTCCGGGACGCCGGTGCCTTCGACGGCGCCGATCGGCCTGACCTTGACCAGCGATTCGGCGCTCGACAGCAGCTTTTGCAGGATGCCGGCATTCTGGTCGACAGGCGTCGCGGCAGCGAGCATGGCGTTGGCGGCGGCGTCCGCTTCGGCGGCAATCTCGGCCCGCGTCGGCACCCCCTTTTCGGCATAGGCGCGCAGCGTCGCGATCTCGGGCGCATCCGGTGAGATCGCGGCAAAGGTTTCGAGTTCGGCTGCGAACGGCGCACCTCGGTCGAGCGCTGCCTTGAGCGCCGAGGCGGCAATGGCCAGCGCGATCTTCGGCTGCGAAGCCTGTGCATCGACCTTGCCCGAGAGCTGGGAAACCGACTGTTCCAGGGCCGCAAGCCGGCCTTCCTGCGCCTTTGCCGTTTCGCCGGCTGACTTCACCAAGGCGTCGAGCGCGGCCAGCCTTTCGTTGAGCGGGCCGAGATCGACCGGCACCGTGCCGCCGGCCTTGCCGAGGGCCGCGACCGCCTGCTCGATCTGCCGGACCTTGTCGCCAAGTGCCGCCAGCCCGGCATTGTCGCCGGCGCCGCCTTGTTCGACGGCCGACTTCAACGCCGCGACGTCCGCCCTGACCTGGTCCAACGCCGACGACAGCCCGTCCACCTTGGCCGAGGCGTCATTGTTGGCGTCGGCCTGTCTGAGGTCCGCGACCTCGCGTTTCAGCGAAACGATCTCGCCATTGACCGCGTCGAACGACACGCCGCCCGATCCCGGCGCACCGAGCAGGCCAGCAAATTGCAGCCCGCCGGCGGCGGCGAGCGCGATGACGCCGCCGACAATACCGGCGGCGATGCCGCTGATGCCGCTCCGCTTCGGCTGCGCTGCCATATGGTCGTCCCTCGCCTCAGCTGTCTTCTCGCCGGAGCCTGGGATCCCCGGTTCGTTGGCCCCGGTTGGGCTGGATGCATCTTCGAAACTGTAGTCGGAAGCCGTGGAGCGCCCGGCCGGCGCATCCGAACCGGCGGGATAAGAGGTTTCCGTTTCCCTGGTAGGATCGGCGCCGGCGTCCGCCGGCTCTTGCGTGCCGGCCGGCGCGGCTGCGTCGCCATGTTCCCACGGCTCGAGATCGGTCTGGTCGGCATGCACCGGCTCTTCAGGCGGCTCGGGCCGCGAGGCGTTCGCCGCTTCCTCGGCTTTCGCCTCGTCGGTTTGCGCCCCCGCTGACTCTGCACTGTCTGGCTGCTGTTTGCCGGCTTCCTGTTCGGCGGCGACTCGCGAGACGGCGCCGGGCTCGAGCTCGATGGTCACCGGCTCACGGCGGCTCTTGGAATGCCGCATCTTCGGCGTCTTGACCATGCTCGGGCTCCGCAAAATTCGCTTCGGATGGTTTGAAGGGTCTAGCACATCACCAAGCGGTGAAAAGGGGCGGCGTGATGACGCCACGGCTTTGGAATTCAGTTTTGGCAAAACGCCGCAGCGATTTTGGGACACGGCATGCGGGACCAGAAATGAAAAACCCGCCTCGGCGGCGGGTCGTTGGCGCGAATCAGCACCTAAGTGATTTTCTAGCATAGCTGCCGGCACAAAGCAAGAACAAAATGTGCCCGAGCGCAATCGCCTCAGCTTGGTGCTGCCCGCGAAGCTGCGGAATAGTGAGGATGCCAGCAGGAGGTATGCCAACGTCCGGAACAGGCGGATGCCGGTCAGCGCGACGCCTGCAAAAGCCCCAGCAAGGCATCCTCGCTGGGCTCAGGCGCAATCCGGATCCCGGCGACATCGCCCAAGGCCCCGGCAATGCGCCCCGACAAAGCGAAAAAGCGCGTGTCCTGAAAAAGGCCACGCAGCGCCGGCCGGCTAGCCAGGGCCTGCATCGCCGTGGCCGTCTTGGCCGAATAGAGCAGCACCGCCTCGACCGGCCGGGCGGACAGGCGCGCAAGAACGGCCTCGTCGGAATAATCCAGCGCAAAAGTGTCGTAGGTCTCGACGGCGCGGACATGAACGCCCGACGCAAACAGCCGCTCCTCGAAGTCCGGAAAGCGCACCCGCCCGCAGAGATAGACGATGGTCTGCCCAGCGTAACCGCCAGCGAGCGCATCGGCCAGCGCCTTGGCATTGCCCGGGCCTTCGCCGACAGACAGAAACCCGGCCCTGCGGGCGGCTTCCGCCGTCTTCTTGCCGACAGCCTGGCACGGCAAGCGCGCGAGCGCGGTAATGACCTCTTTCGGCGCATGGCGAACCGCATTGGCGCTGGTGACCGCGACCGCCGCGGCGGCGTCAGCCAGCGCGCCTGCTTCGACCGGCAGCGCCGCCGTTTCGGTCAGCGGCAGCAGGATCGGCTGAAAGCCGGCATCCGCGAGCCGGCGCGCCGTGCGCGAGGCGCCCGGTTCGGGCCTCGTCACCAGGACGCGGAGCATGTCAGGTCCAGCCGTCGAAGAATGTTTCGCCGGCCTTGGCGCGAACGATCGCGGCGGCTTCCGCGCCGATGCCGGCAGCCTGTTGCGCCGGCCCTTCCAGCCTGACCTCATGCGACTGCGTGCCATCGGGCGAGATGATCAGCCCGGCAAAGGAAACCGTTCCGCCCGATATCGTCGCATGGCCGGCGATCGGTGTGCGGCAGGAGCCGTCGAGCGCCGCCAGGAAGGCGCGCTCGCAGGCCAGCGCCTCACCGGTCGGCCGGTCGTGGATCGCTGCCAGCATCTGTTCCACGTCGCGGTCGCCGATGCGGCTTTCGATGCAGATCGCGCCTTGCCCCGGCGCCGGCGGAAAGACCTCGAGCGGCATCAGGTCGGTGACGACGTCCTCGAGCCCGAGCCGCTTCAGCCCGGCATAGGCGAGGATGGTGCCGTCGGCGATGCCGTCGTCGAGCTTGCGCAGCCGCGTCTGCACATTGCCGCGAAACATCACCACTTCGACGTCCGGCCGCATCCGCCGGATCAGCGCCTGGCGCCGCAGCGACGACGAACCGACCTTGGCGCCTTGCGGCAGGCCGGCAATCGTTCGCGCCGCCTTGCCGATGAAGGCGTCGCGCGCGTCCTCGCGCGGCAGGTAGGCAGACAGTTCCAGCCCCTCGGGCAACAGCGTCGGCATGTCCTTCGACGAATGCACGGCGATGTCGATGCGGCGCGCCAGCAGCGCCTCCTCGATCTCCTTGGTGAACAGGCCCTTGCCGCCGGCTTCCGACAGCGGCCGGTCCTGGATGCGGTCACCGCTGGTCGAGATGACGACCACCTCGAACGCCTCGACCGGCATGCCGTGCGCGGCCATCAGCCGCGCCTGCGTTTCATGCGCCTGCGCCAGTGCCAGCGGGCTGCCGCGTGTTCCGATTTTCAAGGTTGTTTGCATGACGCGCCGTCCGTGATAACCCCCGGCAGATCGAGGCAGTTTTCCGGGTTTTCTCCTATCGGGGAAAGGCCGATTGCACAATCATCGAGGACAGCGACGAATTGATCCGCGTTCTGGGCATCGAGACGAGTTGCGACGAGACCGCCGCCAGCGTGGTGGCGCTGGACGGTCGCAGCACGCCGCAAATCCTGTCGAACATCGTGCTCAGCCAGATCGAGGAGCATGCTGCTTTCGGCGGCGTCGTGCCGGAGATTGCCGCGCGCGCCCATGTCGAGGCGCTCGACGGCATCATCGAGGCAGCGCTGACCGATTCCGGCGTCGACCTCGCCGACATCGATGCGATTGCCGCCACCGCCGGTCCCGGTCTTGTCGGCGGGCTGATCGTCGGCCTGATGACGGCAAAAGCAATCGCCGCGGCAGCCAAAAAACCGCTGATCGCCATCAACCATCTCGAAGGCCACGCGCTGACGGCCAGATTGACCGATGGGCTCGACTTTCCCTACCTCTTGCTGCTGGTCTCCGGCGGCCATACCCAGATCGTCGCCGTGCGCGGCGTCGGCGACTACCAGCGCTGGGCGACGACTATCGATGACGCGCTTGGCGAGGCCTTCGACAAGACGGCCAAGATGCTCGGCCTGCCCTATCCGGGCGGACCGAATGTCGAGAAGGCGGCGGCAAATGGCGATGCGGCGCGTTTTGCGTTTCCGCGCCCGATGAAGGGCTCGGCACAGCCAGATTTTTCCTTCTCCGGTCTCAAGACCGCGGTACGCCAGGCGGCAACGGCGATTGCCCCGCTGAGCGACCAGGACGTCGCCGATATCTGCGCCTCCTTCCAGGCGGCGGTCGCGGATGCGCTGGGCGACCGTGTTGCGCGGGCGCTGACCAGGTTCCGTCAGCAATTCCCGGACAAGGCCGAGCCTGCGCTGGTTGTCGCCGGCGGCGTCGCCGCCAATCGGACGATCAAGGCGACATTGCAGGGCCTGTGCAAGCAGGCCGGGTTCAGCTTCGTCGCGCCGCCGCTTAACCTCTGCACCGATAATGCGGCGATGATCGCCTGGGCCGGCATCGAGCGCCTGCGCGCCGGGATATCAGGCGAAAATGCCGCCGATTTCGTGCCGCGCTCGCGGTGGCCGCTGGACAGCATCTCCGCTCCGATGGTCGGCTCGGGCCGGCGTGGGGCCAAGGCATGACCGGCAGCGAGCACAAGGCTCCAAGCGGTTGGCGCGTCGCCGTGCTCGGCGGCGGCGCCTGGGGCACGGCGCTGGCGCTGGCCATGCTGCGCGCCGGTCATTTCGTCCGCCTCTATGCGCGCGACCCGGAGACCGTCGCGGCGATCGACCGTGGCGAAAATCCGCGCTATCTGCCGGGCATCGCGCTCCAGGCCGGCATCGTGGCGACGAGCGACATCGTGGCCGCGCTCGACGGCGCCGACTGCGTTCTGGCGGTGGCGCCGGCACAATCGTTACGTGTTATGCTGACGGCCGCGTCCAGCCATATGCCGAAAGGCGTCCCGCTGGTCCTCTGCGCCAAGGGCATCGAGCGCGACACCGGCGCGCTGCTGTCGTCCATTGCCGAGGGTATCCTGCCGGCAAATCCGGTCGCCGCTTTGTCGGGCCCAAGCTTTGCCACCGACGTCGCCAGGGGCCTGCCGACGGCTGTCGTGGTCGCCGCCCGCGACGAGGCTCTGGCCACCGACCTCGCCGCCCGCTTTTCGGCGGAAAACCTGCGCTGTTATTCGAGCGACGACCTGATCGGTGTCGAGATCGGCGGCGCGCTGAAGAACGTCTTTGCCATTGCCGCGGGTGCCGTCACCGGCGCCGGGCTCGGTGCCAGCGCCCAGGCGGCGATGGTGACGCGCGGTTTCGTCGAATTGCGCCGCATCGGCGCCGCCTTTGGCGCCAAGGCCGAGACGCTGATGGGACTTTCCGGCCTCGGCGACCTGCTGCTTACCTGCTCGTCCGCGCAGTCGCGCAATTTCGCTTATGGGCTGGCGCTGGGGCAAGGCAAGCCGCTTGCCGGCTTGCCTTTGGCGGAAGGCGTGCCGACGGCGGCAATCGCCGCCCGCATCGCCGGCGAGCGCCGGATCGACGCGCCGATCATCGCCGCCGTCGCCGCCATACTGGACGGCACCATAACCATAGACCAGGCTGTATCGGCATTGATGACACGGCCGCTCAAGACCGAAACCGACATGTAATTCCGAATGATTGCGGAGATGGAAAAGATGCTGTTTGCGTTGATTTGCAAGGACAAGCCAGGAAGCCTGCAGGTGCGGCTCGATACGCGGCCCAAGCACCTTGCCTTCCTGGAAGGGCTGAACGGCGACAAGAAATTGGCCTTCGCCGGCCCGTTCCTCGACGCCGACGGCAAGCCGAACGGCACTCTCGCCGTCGTCGAGGCGCCCGATCTGGCTGCGGCAAAAGCCCTGTCGGCGGCCGATCCCTATACCAAGGCAGGGCTGTTCGAAAGCGTCGAAATCCGGCAGTGGAACTGGAGCTTCAACAAGCCGGCGGATATCTGATCGCGGCGGCACCTGAGGAGGAGCAACACAATGAACTACTGGCTGTTCAAATCCGAACCTTCGGTCTTCTCCTTCGAGGACCTCAAGGCCAAGGGCAAGGCCGGCACGCAATGGGACGGCGTGCGCAATTATGCAGCGCGCAACAACATGAAGGCGATGCAGATCGGCGATCTCGGCTTCTTCTACCATTCCAATGACGGGCTCGACATCGTCGGCATCGCCGAAGTCTGCGCTCTGGCCCATCAGGACAGCACCACCGACGACCCCCGCTGGGAGTGCGTCGATATCCGCGCCTTCAAGGACATGCCGAAGCCGGTGACGCTGGAGCAGGCCAAGGCCAATCCACAGCTGGCCGACATGGCGCTGGTGCGGCTCGGGCGGCTGTCCGTGCAGCCGGTGACGCCGGCCGAATGGCAAGAGGTTTGCCGCATGGGCGGCCTGACGCCGGCGCCATGACGGCGCTGACGCCGGACAGCGCCAGGAAATTCATCCTCGACAACACGGCGCTGATGGCGCCGCCGCATGTGCCGGAGGTCCGCCTGCACCTGGCCGACGAGGCACATGAATTATGGCAGCGGACCGAGGACGAGCTGACCGAAATCGGCCTGCCGCCACCCTTCTGGGCTTTCGCTTGGGCCGGCGGCCAAGGCCTTGCCCGCTACATCCTCGACAATCCGGCGGCGGTGCGCGGCAGGCGCGTGCTCGACTTCGCCTCAGGCTCCGGCCTTGTCGCTATTGCAGCAGTGAAGGCCGGCGCTGCCGAGGTGATCGCCGCCGATATCGAGCCGTTCTGCGCGACCGCGATCCGCCTCAATGCCGAGGCCAATGGGACCGAGATAGAATTCCTCGCCGGCGATTCCATCGGCAGCGATGCCGGGTGGGACGTCGTGCTGGCCGGCGATGTCTTCTACGACAAGTCCTTTGCCGACGGGCTGATGCCGTGGTTCGCCCGGCTGAGGGCGCGCGGCGCCGACATTCTCGTCGGCGATCCCGGCCGCTCCTATCTGCCGAAGACCGGGCTGGAGCCGCTTGCCGTCTACGAAGTGGCGGTGACCCGCGCGCTGGAAGACGCCGAGGTCAAGCGCACCACCGTCTGGCGTCTTGCTTGACGGCATCGCCGAACAGGCGTTCCATCGCGCAATCGACCGGAGGGAACCATGGATTTTTCGGCAATCAATTGGCTGGCGGTAATCGTCGCCGCCGTCGTGGCGTGGTTGTTCGGCGCCGCCTGGTACATGGGTTTGAGCAAGCCGTGGCTGAAGGCCGCCAAGCTTGATCCGACGACGATGAGCAAATCGATGCTGCCCTTCGTCGTCTCCTTCGTCGCGGAGATCGTGATGGCGCTGGTCATGTCGCTGATCATCGGCGCTGTGACCGGCGGCGAACCGAGCCTGCTTGCCGGGGTGATCTTCGGCTTCGTTCTCTGGCTGGGGTTCGTCGCCACGACGCTTTCGGTCAACCATCGCTACGAAGGTTTCGGCTGGGATCTGACGCTCATCGACGTTGGTCACTGGCTCGGCGTGCTGCTTCTCATCGGCGCGGTGATCGGCTGGTTCGGCGCGGCGGCGACAGGCTGACCGTCAGGTCGGCGTCTTGGCGACTTCCTCGAGGAGCCAATCGCGAAAGGCGACGATGCGCGGATCATTCGCCGCAGTTTCGGGATAGACCAGGAAATAGGCGAATTCGGGCGCGACCTTGATGCCGAGTTCGAACGGCCGGATCAGCCGGCCTTCCGAAAGGTCGTTTGCCACCATCGCGAAATCGGCGAGCGCAACCGCATTGCCGTCGAGCGCGGCCTGGACGGCGTCGGTCGAATTGCCGAACACGATGGTCCGGCTGTCGTCGAAATCGTCGACGCCCGCCGCCGCCATCCACATGCTCCAGTTCGGCCAGGTGACGCCCTGGCGCGACCACTCGATATGCGCCAGCGTATGATGGAACAGGTCGCGCGGCTCCTTGAGGGGCGGCCCGGCCCGCAGCAGGGCCGGGCTGCAGACCGGAATGATGACGTTTTCGAACAGCCGGTGCGAGCGAAGCCCCGGATATTTGCCGGTGCCGAAACGGATGCCGAGATCGACGTCGTCGCGATCGAAGTCGCGCACCTCGTAACTGATGTCGAAACGCAGCTCGATTGCCGGATGCTGCTTGCGAAAATCGTCGACGCGCCGCATCAGCCACTTCGTCGCGAATTGCGCATCGAGGGTGACCTTCAGCAGCGCCGATCCGCGCGCCGTCTTCTGCGCCCGTGAGACGGCCCGGCCAAGCAGGTCGAGCGCATCGGTCGAAGCTTCGAACAGCACCGCACCCGCCTCGGTCAGCCGGATCGTGCGGCTGGTGCGTGTGAACAGCACGATGCCGAGCTGATCCTCGATTTCCTTGATCTGATGGCTGACCGCTGCCGGCGTCAGGCCGAGCTCGTCGGCGGCGCGGGTGAAATTGAGATGCCGGGCCGCTGCCTCCAGCGTCCGCAGCGCACGGGTTCCAGGCAGCAGGCGCGCCATCAGTGCCAGACGAGGAGAGTTCGGTCGAGCATTCCAATTCTCAAACAAAACTTGAAGATGCAGAAAAAACTACTCGTTTCCCGTTTTGATTTCAATCGGTCATGATCTGGTCATCGAAGAAACATCAAACCGGATTTGATGTCCGGAGAAGCGGATTGCACCATGTCTGACATCGCCTTGCGCTCTGTAATCCTCCGCGCGACCTGGCTACGCGCCATGCTTGACTGGTTTCGCTACGCAAGAATCGCGGCCAATCTTCCCTACGAGAATGTCGAGGATCTCTCCGATCGCCAGCTGCGCGACATCGGCGGCGAACGCAAGGACATCGCACGCGCCATGGACCGCGAACTCGGCCGGCTCGGCCTTCTCGACACGGGTTGGCAGCTGCCGAGGAAGCGCTAGGACGGTGTAGTGAGTAGTGAAGCTAAGCGGCGGGTCCGCGAATATTCTTCCCGGCCAATTCCCTCACTATTCTCCCCTACCTTACCACCCTCACCACCGTCCGCTCCGACAGCAGCGGCAGCAGCCGCGCCATGGTGCGGGCCGTTACCGCGACGCAGCCTTGCGTCGGCGTGAAGCCGGGGCGCGCCAGGTGGAAGAAGATGGCGCTGCCGCACCCGCGCCGGCGCGGCACAATGTTCCAGTCCAGCACCAGGCAGGCGTCATAGAGATCGTCGGTGCGCAGCATCCGCTCATGGCTGGCGCCATAGGGGATTTTGACCGGGCGGTTGTAATTGCGGTCCCCAGGCACTTCGCACCAGCCGAGGTCGCGGCCGATCGGCGTCATCGCGAGCCGCGTCCGGCGGCCGCCGGCGAAACGGTCGCCGCGAAAATATCCCGACAATATCCGCATCGAGGCAAGCGGCGTGGCGCCGTCGCCCTCGCGCTTGGCCGCCGAGATGCCGCCATGCCCCAAAGCACATGGAAACACCAGTTTGCCGGCCTGCAGAAAGCCCTGGCTGGCATGGCCCGGGCGCGCGCGCACGGTGAGCACGGCGAGCCCTTTCGGCAAAATTGCGCCGACTGCATTGCTATCGTGTTTTTTCTTGTATGATCGTGCCACGGAACAAATCACTGTGAACGGCTGTTGTGCCGGTCAGCTTCCGCATAAACAGGCTGCGGTCAACTGAAATCTCTTTTCAAAACAACGGATTGATCCATGACTTCACGCACCATTCTGATCGTCGACGACGATGACGACCTGCGCGGCACCCTTGTCGAGCAATTGTCGCTTTATGAGGAATTCGATGTCCTGCAGGAAGCGACCGCCGCCAAAGGCATCGCCACGGCGCGCGGCGGGCTCATCGACCTGCTCATCATGGATGTCGGCCTGCCCGACATGGATGGCCGCGAGGCGGTAAAGATATTGCGTAAGGGCGGCTACAAGGCGCCGATCATCATGCTGACCGGCCACGACACCGATTCCGACACTATCCTTGGGCTCGAGGCCGGAGCCAACGACTATGTGACGAAGCCATTCCGCTTTGCCGTGCTGCTGGCCCGCATTCGCGCCCAGCTGCGCCAGCACGAGCAGAGCGAGGACGCCACTTTCTCAGTCGGCCCCTACACGTTCAAACCCAGCCAGAAGCTTCTGATCGACCCGCGCGGCGCCAAGGTGCGGCTGACCGAAAAGGAAGCCTCGATCATCAAATATCTCTACCGCGCCGACCAGAAGGTGGTGACCCGCGACGTGCTGCTGGAGGAAGTCTGGGGCTACAATTCCGGCGTCACCACTCACACCCTGGAAACGCATGTCTACCGGCTGCGCCAGAAGATCGAGCGCGATCCTTCCAACGCGGAAATTCTCGTGACAGAAAGCGGCGGCTACAAGCTGGTTCCTTAAACATTTCATTATTCAAATAAGCGATCCGGGCGGGGCGCTTTTCGGGTACGGTCCTGAGGCTGGAGGTGGTTGTGGATCGGCCTCGTAGGGGAGGAGTCGGACTGACGGTTCGGGGACATAGCTAGATGGCGCTGGATGACGACATCCGCATCCTGTCCACCGTGAGGCTCTTCGAGGGCTTTACGCAGGAACAACTGCGTCTGCTCGCCTTCGGCGCCGAAACCACCAGGTTGCAAGCCGACCACAAGCTTTACCGCGAGGACGACGCGGCCGATTGCGCCTATATCGTGATCAGCGGCCGCATCGTCCTCTACCGCGAGCACGACGGCGAGCGCATCCCGATCGGCACCGCCGGCCCCGGCACCATGCTCAGCGAACTGGCACTGATCGCCGATACCAACCGGCTGACCAGCGCCTCTGCCGAAATCGATTCGGAAGTGCTGCGGCTCAGCCGCAAGATGTTCCGCCGCATCCTCGAGGAATACCCGGAGCTGGCGGTTCACCTGCACCAGCGCATCTCGGAGGATTTCCTGGCGATGATCCGCCGCATCGAGGAACTTGGGCCGCGTTTTGCCGGCTAATACAGCGCCTCTGGTCTAACCAGATCGGTTTCGGAACGCGAGTTCTCAAGGCCGGTGCGTTGCGGAAACAAGCTCGGCCTTGCGCCGCGCCGTCTCCAGTCCGAGCGCAATGAAGCGGCGCGCATGTTTGGCCAGCTCCATATTGTCGGTCCACAGATTGCGCCAGATGGCGGTTTTCCGCGACAGGTTCTCATCGACGATTTCCGACGAGAAGGATTCGAAGCTGAGGTCGTCGCTGTAGCCGATGGCGGTCAGCGCGTCGAATATCGCGGCAAAATCGATATTGCCGGTGCCGAGGAAGCCGCGATGGCTCTCACCGATATGGACATAGCCGATCTTGCTTGCGGCGTTGCGAATGGCCAAGCCGACATCGGTCTCCTC
This sequence comes from Mesorhizobium sp. M0045, assembly GCF_040323385.1. Classification (NCBI taxonomy): domain Bacteria; kingdom Pseudomonadati; phylum Pseudomonadota; class Alphaproteobacteria; order Hyphomicrobiales; family Phyllobacteriaceae; genus Mesorhizobium; species Mesorhizobium sp. M0045. Next base: position 21,846 of record NZ_JAMYUY010000022.1, on the reverse strand, counting down.
GATGTTCATATGGAAGCTGTCGAGATGCAGGAAGATGTTGTCGGAGCCGCTGTCCGCGATGAAGGCCATGCCTTGCGCGGCGGTGTTGAGCAGGTTGCTTTCGAAGCGGTTGACGATCTCGAGGTTGAGGCTGACGCCTGCTGATTTTGCTGTCTCGGCCACCTCGGCAAGCGTGCCGGCGCTGCGGTTCCACTGGTCGCGCGTCGGCGCCTCGCTCTGCAATCCATGGCTGGTGCTGAGGATGCCGGCAACCTTCTGGCCGCCAAGATCGCGGGTCAGCGCGATTGTACGTCTCAGGATTTCGACTCCGCGCGCGGCAATCGTTTTGTCGGCGCTCGAAATATCGCCGTCGGCCGGCAGTCCAATGCTGATCGCGACGCCGAGGCCGAGATCGCCGATCCGCTTGGCCAAGCCGTCGATGTCGACATTGGCTGGGTCGAGATAAGAGAATTCGATCAGGTCGAAGCCGGCCTCCCTGGTGTTGGCCAGCGTCCGCTCGAGGTCGCTCTGCGCCGAGCTCGCCGACCAGACGAATGAGTGGATTCCGATGCGCGACATGATTGTCTCCGGTCATTCCAGGAGTAGCGGACCCAAGTCCAAATCGGCTTTTGGCAATCCATTGCTCCGATAAAAAAGGTGCGGGCGGTCCCCCCGGCCCCACCAGGCTTGGGAGGCTTAGCGAGCTGCGGTCCAGCCCTTGTAATCCTTCAAATTGTCGGCCGTGATCAGCTTCGGGTCGAGCAGTACCGTCGGCTCGGCCGGCTTCTTGCCGGCAAGCAGGTCAGCCGCCATCGTCAGCGACTGGCCGGCCATCACATAGGGGTCCTGCGAGGCCGAGGCTTTGATCATCGACGTGCCGGAAGCGAGTTCCTTCTCGATATCGGGCGCGCCGTCGACCGCAGTAAAGATGAATTCCGAGCGGTTGAGCTGCTTGGCCGCAAGCTGGGCGCCGATCGCCGTCGGATCGTTGATGGCGAAGACCGCGTCGATCTTGTCGAAACGGGTCAGCAGCGACTGGAACACTTTCAGGCCGCCGTCACGCGAGCCTTCGGCGTTCTGGTCGTCGGAAAGGATCTTGATGTCGGGGTGTTTTGCCAGCACGTCCTTGCAGCCCTTGACCCGCTCCAGGATCGATGACGAGGCCGGGCCGTTGAGGATGACGTAGTCGCCCTTGCCGCCGGTATGATCGACCAGATACTGGCACGCCTCTTCGCCGGCCTTGACGTTGTTGGTCATCACGGTGACGTCGGCGCCCGGCGCCGAAACGTCGAAGGCGGCAACGACGATGCCGGCCGCCTGTGCCTTCTTGACCGCCGGCGCGATCGCCTTGGCATCGACGGCGTTGAGCATGATGACGTCCACACCGGCGGCGATGAAGGAATCGACCTGCGAAACCTGCTTGTTGAGGTCGTAGTCGGCCGATACCGAGGTCACCTGCACATTCGGATTGATCTTCTTGGCCGCGTCCTCGATGCCCTTGATGGTGGCGACGAAGAACGGGTTGCCGAGCAGGCCGACCGAGATGCCGACCTTGTTCAGGTCCTTGGCCGATGCCGGCGCGATGACGGCGGCCGCAAAGGCTACGCCGCAGAGCAGTTTAGCGATGGTCTTCATTGTTTTATTTTCCTCCTGATGCCCCGCGCCTCTCACGGTGCGTTACACATGAAACCGGCTCGTTGGATGCCGGCGACTAAGGGCCATCACGTTCTTGCTCCTGCCTGGAGCCGGTAACGGTCGAGGGCGACCGCCACGATGATGACCAATCCCTTGATGATGTACTGCCAGATGTCCGAAACACCGGCGAGGATGAGCCCGTTGGACAGCACGGCGATGATCAGGCCGCCGATCAGCGTGCCCCAGATCGAGCCGACGCCGCCGACGAAACTGGTGCCGCCGAGGATGACCGCGGCAATGGCGTCGAGTTCGTAGGACTGGCCGAGCTGCAGCCCGTTGGCGGCATAGAGCCGGGCCGCCGACATAGCGCCGCCAAGCCCGGCCAGGAGGCCGGAAACGCCATAGACGAAGAGCAGCACCAGCGGCACTTTGATGCCGGTCAGCCTGGCGGCCTCGGCGTTACCACCGACGGCATAGATCCAGGTGCCGAGCACGGTGCGCTTGAGCACCAGCCAGGACAGCACCACGACCGCCAGCGCGATGATTACCAGCCACGGAATGCCGAACAGCGAACCGTTGCCGATGAAGTCGAATGGCAGGTCTGCGTTGAACACCGTAGTGTCCTGGCCAAGCAGGCGGGCGACGCCGCGCACGGCGGTCAGCGATCCCAGCGTGACGATGAAGGGCGGCAGCTTGATGTAGGCGATCAGCAGCCCGTTGATGACGCCGAAGCCGAGCCCGACGAGAATGGCCGCGGGCACGCCCAGCAGTCCCCAATCGGGCACCAGCGACACCATCACCGCCACCATTGCCGAGGCGGCAAGGATCGAGCCGACGGACAGGTCGATGCCGCCGGTCAGGATGACGAAGGTCATGCCGGCCGCCAGCACGATGTTAATCGACGATTGCTGCATGACGATCAGCAGATTGGTCTGGGTGAAAAAGCGCGGGTTGATGAACTGGAAGCCGACCGCCAGCAGAATCAGGATCGGCAGCATGCCGAGCGCGGCGATGGCGGTGCGCCATCTCGTACTTCTGCCGATCGCCCGGTCGTCCGCTTTCATCGTGTCGGCCACCTTGTCGGTCATCGCTGAGCCGCTCCCGTTGCAAGTTCCATGATCGCTTCCTGCCGCAGCGGCTCGCCCTCCGACGCCGTCACCTCGCCGGCAATGGTACCGTCGCGCATCACCAGCACGCGGTCGGCGATGCCGATCACCTCCGGCAGTTCGCTGGAGATCATCAGGATGGCGATGCCTTTCTTGGCCAGGTTGTCGATCAGCCGGTAGATTTCCGACTTCGCCCCGACATCGACGCCGCGGGTCGGCTCGTCGAGGATGACGACCTGCGGCTCGGTTTCCAGCAGGCGGGCGAGCAGCACCTTCTGCTGGTTACCGCCCGACAGCGAACCCGCATTGGCCTGCACCGAGCTGGTGCGGATGGAGAGGTCTGACACCGCCTTGGCGGCGCGCTTTTCGGCAGCCGCGAAGTCGCGCAGACCGCCGGCCTTCGCGTCCTTTGCCAGCACGCCCATGCTGATGTTGTCGGAGATCGACATGTCGAGAAACAAGCCAAGTTGCTTGCGGTCCTCGGTCAGGTAGGCGATGCCGGCATCGAGCGCCTCGCTCGGCGAACCGATGGATATCGGTTTGCCGCCGAGCTCCAGCGTGCCCGATATGTGCCTGTCGGCGCCGAAGATCAGCCGTGCCAGTTCGGTCCGGCCCGAGCCGACCAGGCCGGCCAGTGCCAGCACCTCGCCTTTGTGGAGGTCGAAGGAACAATTCTTTATGAGATTGCCGTCCGACATGCCGCGCACCGACAGCGCGACGGCGCGCTTGCTGTCCGGCGGGCGGTGATCCTTCTTGTAGAAGGTCGACAGATCGCGCCCGACCATCATCGATACCAGGCGCGAGGCGTTCAGGTCGGCGCGGTCGAGCGTGCCGACATAGCCGCTGTCGCGCAGCACGCTGACGCGGTCGGCGAGCTGGTAGACCTCTTCCATGCGGTGGCTGATGTAGATGATGGCGATGCCTTGCGACTTCAGCGTCGCGATCACCTCGAACAGCCGGTCGGTCTCACGCGAGGTCAGCGACGTGGTTGGCTCGTCCATGACGATGATGCGCGCATTGGTCGACAGCGCCCGGGCGATTTCCACCAGCTGGCGCTCGCCGAGCGACAGGCTGGTGACCGGGGTGCGCGCCGAAAAGGCCACGCCGAGCCGCGCGATGATCTCGCTGGCGCGCCGGTTGCACTGCTCGCGGTCGACGATGCCGAACCGTCTTGGCTCGTTGCCGAGGAAGATGTTCTGCGCCACCGACAGATTGGGCGCCAGCGACAGCTCCTGATAGATTACCGCAATGCCGGCGGCGCGCGCCTTGATCGGGTCGCCGGTGGCGGCCGGTACGCCGTCGATCAGGATTTCGCCGCCGGGGTCCGGGCGGTAGGCGCCGGACAGCACCTTCATCAGCGTCGACTTGCCGGCACCGTTCTCGCCCATCAACGCGTGCAGCTCGCCGGCGTGAACGGTCAGCGACACATCATGCAAGGCGCGGATCGCCCCGAACGTCTTCGAGATGTGGCGCATCTCTAGCACCGGCTGGCGCACCGTCTCGATCCGGGCGGCGGCGCTCATCGTGCACCTCCCGAGGCTGCCCTGGCCACGCCCCGGTCGGCGGCAAGGCCGCGCCAGTCGTTGCGGTAACCGGCAAGGCCGCTGAAGCTTGCCGCGTGCACCGCCTCCGGCGCCTCGGTGGCAAACTCGCGTCCGACGCTTTCAAAGGCAAGTGCGGCAGCACCGGTGGCGCTGCCCTCCAGCGTTGCGCCCTGCAGGAAGGCCTGCCCGGGCCGCAATTGCGCCAGCAGCGCGGCAAGCAGCCCGCCATTGTTCAGGCCGCCATCGACGATCACCGTATTGTCCGAATGGATCAGCTCGAGGCACAGATCGAGCATCAGCGCGACGTAGAGCAGCGCCACGGCCGCGCGTTCCTCGGCATTGGGCGTACGCCCGACCAGTTCGCCGCGGCGGTGCGGCATCGGGCCGCCGGGCGCGAAGCTCGGCAGCGCCATGATGCCGGCGTCGATCACCCGTTGTACCGATGACGGCGCGATTGCGCCCTGCCAGCCGGCGCTGATCGTGGCGAATTCGCGGCCGCCCATGAAGCGGATGGTCGGCACCGGGCCGCCGTCGACATCGACATTGACCAGCATGTCGCGCTCGCCATCGAGTGCATCGAGCGGACAGTCCGGATTGAGCACGACCACCCAGGTGCCGGTCGAGACCACGGTCACCGGCCCGAGTTGCTGTCGGCGGTAGGCATGGAGCGCAGCATTGCTGTCATGGACGCCGTTGTGGACGGCGACCGGCTTGGCGGCCCGGCTGAAGCGCTGCTCGCCGATCACCGCGCCGGCACGCTCGAAGGCGGGCATCTGGCCGCGCCAGCCCTCGGCATCGACCAGCGAGCTGAAATCGCGTTTGCGCGGCGCCCATAGATGCGAATGGCAGCCGAGATAGGAGACCTCCGACACCGGCCGGCCGCCAAATCGCCAGCTCCAATATTGGGGGTAGCCGAGGTTCGATTTCGCTGTGGCGAAGGCACCGGGCTCCACCTCCTTCAGCCACAACATGTGACGGCCGTAGTTGAAGCCAAGCGGCAGGCGCGGCGAAAAGGTCTCGGCAAAATCCGGAATGCGGCGGTCGATCTGCGCGGCGATTTCAGCTGGCGGTTCCTGCTCGTAATCGAGGATCGGATGCGTCAGCGCGGCTTCGTCGACCAACGCGAAGGTGCAGCCATGGCCGGATACCATCAGCCCTTCCACGCCATGCGTGTCGACGGCATCATCGATGGCGCGAGCCGCCCAGTCGTGCAGCGTTGCCTCGTCGAGCACGCTGAAGCCGCCTTTGCGGATCCAGCTCGGCTGGGTGCGGCGCTCGTCTAGGATCTGTCCGTCCTGGCCGAAGACGAACAGCTTCGAATTGGTCTTGCCGAAATCGAGGACCGCGATGTTCACTGGGCGCCTCCCGAGGAAGCGGCGATCCTCACCGTGACGCCGGCATCTTCGAGCATGCGGGCATCTGCCTCGGACAGGCCGTCATCGGTGACCAGCGTGCCGATCCGCGACAGCGGCAGCGCCACATTGCGCGCGTGGATCGACAGTTTTCGGCTGTCGGCCAGCACGACGATCTGGTCGGCGCAGAGGCTGAGCTCGACGATCGAGCGGACCAGCAGCGGGTGCGATTCCAGAAGGCCTTCCTGGCCGATGCCTTGCGCGCCGAGAAAAAACTTCGAGGCGTAGAACGGCACCGTCTGCGTCAGCGAATGGATGATGCCCGGCTCGCGGTAAAGGTCGCCGCCGGCAACGGTCAGACTGCAATGGCCGTGATCGCTGAGATAGGCCGCGAGCGGCATCGAGTTGGTGTAAAGCCGGATATTGCGGTCGGCGAGCTTGACGCCGAGATGGAAGCAGGTCGAACCGCCATGCACGATGACCGCGTCGCCGTCGCGCACCATGGTGGCGGCGAGAGCGGCGATCTGCCGCTTGGCCTCGACGGCGAGGTCGCGGTTCTCGTCATAGGGCCTGGCATAGGCGACGCCGGCTTGCGAAGCGCCATCGAGCGCCGAGATGCCGCCATAGACCTTGCGCGCTTCGCCGGCCTCATCGATCTTGTCGATGTCGCGCCGCACCGTCGCCGCCGACACGCCAAGCCGCTCCTGCAGCTCGCGCACCGATGCGAAAGGCCGGTCCCGCAAAAGCTCGACGATCTGACGCTGGCGGCCGGAGTCGCTCAACCCTTACCTCCCAATGCGCTTGCCTCCCAAGCCACTGCACGGCATGCCATTTTGCACGGCAATTGGTGCAACTTACTCAACGGCCCTCGGATTGCAAGCCTGATTTGACGCGATAACATCACTGTTGACGTAACTTACTCGCATCTGCGATACCAGCGTCGGTCTTCGTCTCGGCAACAGGGCGTCCAAAGCCGTGGCCACGCGGCCGGTTTGTGGAGGAATTTCGATGACGATCAGTGCGGATGCGCGGGAATTGGCAGCGCTGCGGTCGCTCTCCGCCGAGATCGGCAGCGACCCGCATCTGACCCAGGCCGCCGGCGGCAACACCTCGCTGAAAGCCGGTGACACGCTCTGGATCAAGGCCTCCGGCACTTGGCTGAAGGACGCGCTCACCGCGGACATCATGGTGCCGGTCAGCATCCCGCCATTGCTCTACGCCATCGAACGACGCGACCCGACAGCCGAACAGCCACAGGCCTTCACTGTCGGCGCGCTCAATCCGCGCGGCTTGCGCCCGTCGATCGAGACCACCGTACATGCGCTGATGCCGCAGCGCATCGTTCTGCATGTCCACTGCGTCGAGACCATTTCGCTGGCCGTGCAGGCCGACTGCGAGACCGAGGCCGCCAGGCGGCTCGACGGCCACCAATGGGCGTATGTTCCCTATCGCCGGCCGGGGCTGCCGCTCGCCCAGGGCATCGCCGAGCGCCTTCGGCCAGGCGTGGATATCCTGATCCTCGGCAATCACGGCCTGGTCGTTGCTGCCGACACCGTCGCTGAGGCAGGCATGCTGCTGCGCCGCGTAACCCGGCTGTTGGCACGGCCGCCGCGCCAGGTGGCTGAGCCGGACACCGCGGCATTGATGGCGCGCGCCGGCGACAGCGACTACAGATTGCCGGCGGATGTCGAGGCGCACGCGGTGGCGATCGACCTCGAAAGCTGCCGGATGGCTTCGGGCGGCAGCCTCTACCCCGACCACGTCATCTTTCTCGGCAAGGGCTCGGTCGTGGCGAGGCCGGGCGAGGGTGTGAAGCGCGTCATCGAGCGCTGCGGCGCCGCACCCGCGGCGATCCTGTTTCCCGGGCTCGGGGTGCTGATGCGCGGCGACGCGGTCGCCGGTGCCGACGCCATGCAGCGCTGCCTCGCCGACGTGACAGCGCGGGTCGATGTCGGGGCGAAGCTGAATTATCTGACAGCGGCAGAGAATGACGAACTGATCAACTGGGACGCCGAAAAATATCGCCAGAAACTCAATGCCGGAGGCAGCTGACATGCCGCATTCGTCTGGCCCGCTTGCCATCGGCATCGACATCGGTACATCCGGCGCGCGCGCCGTCGCCATGCGCCCGGACTTTTCCATTGCCGCGCATTCCGCTATTGCCCTGGAGCGATTTGGGCTGAACGGCCGCGACCCCGCCATCTGGTGGGAGGCCGTCGGCGCGACGCTGGCGGAACTGCTCAAATGTATCGATCGCGCGGCAGTGCGCTCGATCGCCGTCGACGGAACGTCGGGCACGCTGCTGCCGGTCGACGGCGCCGGGCGACCGCTGGCCGAACCGCTGATGTACAACGACAAGGTCGCTGACGACACTATTCTGACTGAAATAGCCCGCGCGGCACCGGCAACGAGCGCTGCACTCGGGGCGACGTCCGGTCTCGCCAAGGCGCTGTCTTTCCAGCACCTGCCCGGCGTCGCCGCTGTGCTGCACCAGGCCGACTGGATCGCCGGACAGTTCTCCGGCCGCTTCGATGGCAGCGACGAAAACAACGCATTGAAAACCGGCTACGATATCGAAACCCGCCGCTGGCCGGACTGGATCGCGGCCACCGGAATGCGCATGGAATTGCTGCCTGGCGTCGTGCGGCCGGGCGATGTCACGGGTACGCTCACCGCCAGCGCCGCGAAAATGTTCGGCCTGCCGCGTGACCTGGTCGTGGTCGCCGGCACCACCGATGGCTGTGCGTCGTTCCTGGCAACCGGCGCGACCGCGGCGGGCGACGGCGTCACTGCGCTCGGCTCATCGCTGACCATCAAGATTCTCTCCGACCGGCCGATCTCGGCGCCGCAATTCGGCATCTACAGCCATCGGCTGGGTGACACCTACCTGGCGGGCGGCGCCTCGAACTCCGGCGGCAAGGTTCTGGCCCAGCATTTCCCCGTCGCCCGCATTGTCGAACTCAGCAAAAAAATCGACCCGGCGACCGAAACCGGTCTCGACTATTACCCGCTGCCGGCGCCGGGCGAACGCTTCCCCATAGCCGATCCGGCCTTGCCGCCGCGCCTCGAGCCGCGGCCCGCCGACGACGCCGATTATTTGAAAGCGATGCTCGAGGGTATTGCGGCGATCGAAGCGCTCGGCTATCGCCGGCTTGCCGAACTCGGGGCACCCCGGCTGACATCGGTCAGGAGCGTCGGCGGCGGAGCGGCCAATCCGGCCTGGACGGCAATCCGGCAGCGCAAGCTTGGCGTCGCTCTCGTGCCGGCTCTTTCGGAGGAGGCCGCCGCCGGCACGGCGCGGCTGGCGCTGATGGGCGCTAGCGCAGCGGAGCTTTTATGACGGCCAAGGCAATTCAGCACCTCGACGGCATCGCCGCGCTGGCCGAGCGCTATCAGGTATTCCTGCTCGACCAATTTGGTGTGCTGCACGACGGCACCAGCGCCTATCCAGGCGCTGTCGAGGCCTTGTCGGCACTCAAGCGTGCCGGCAAGACCATCGTGCTGATCTCGAATTCCGGCAAGCGGGCGCAACCCAATGAGCGCCGCCTGCTGAAGCTCGGCTTCGAACCGGGAAGCTGGGATCACTTTGTCTCATCCGGCGAGGTGGCGTGGCGCTCCTTCCATCAAATGGCGGCATCCGGCGCCCTGCGCCCGCAGACAAAATGCCTGCTGATCCGCCGCGACAATGACCGTTCGGCTGTCGACGGCCTGCCCTTCGTCCTGGCCAAGGACGGCGACGATGCAGAACTGGTGCTGATTTCCGCCAGCGAGGGCGATCGCTACGACCTCGACCACTATCGCCGGCTTCTTGGTCCGGCGGCCGCGCGCCGGGTGCCATGCTTCTGCACCAATCCCGACAAGATCATGCTGACTGCCGTCGGCCCTCGCTTCGGCGCCGGCCGGCTCGCCGATCTCTATGAGAGCCTCGGCGGCAGCGTGGCGCGCATCGGCAAGCCCAATCCGCAGATATTCGAGGCAGCGCTGGCACTGGCGGGTCACCCGGAGCGCGACAGCGTGGTCTGCGTCGGCGACAGCGTCGAGCACGACATCGCCGGCGGCAACGGCGTCGGCGTCGCGACGACGCTGGTCCTGTCGGGCATATTGGCGGGGGCTCCAGACCTGGACAACGTTTTCGCCGCGCTCAACGCCCGTCCCGACTACATCGCGGATAGCTTCAGGTTTCGTTGAGTTGTTAAGGCGAGACAAAGCTAATCGAGGTTGAAACGCCCGATAACCGGCACGTGGTCCGAGGGCCGTTCCCAGCCGCGTGCCGGCCGCAGGATTTCGTAGCCGGCAAAATGCGGCACCAGGTTTGGCGACGACCAGATATGGTCGAGGCGGCGGCCACGATTTGAGGCCTGCCAATCCTGGGCGCGATAGCTCCACCAGGTGTAGAGTTTCTCCTCATAGGGCACATTGAGCCGCATCAGGTCGACCCAGTCGCCGGAGAGCCGCATCGCCTCGAAATTTTCCGTCTCGACCGGCGTATGGCTGACGACATTGAGGAGCTGCTTGTGCGACCAGACATCGTGCTCGAGCGGCGCGATGTTGAGGTCGCCGACCAGGATCGAGCCGGAGTGCTCGTCATGCTCGGCCCGCACGGCGTTCATCTCGGCAACGAAATCGAGCTTGTGCTTGAACTTTCGGTTGACGGCCGGGTCGGGCTCATCGCCGCCGGCCGGAACGTAGAAATTGTGCAGCAGGATCGTTTTGCCGCCGGCCTTGACGGTGACCGACAGATGCCGGCTGTCGTCGATCTCGCAGAAGCGGCGCTTTTCGACCACCTCGATCGGACGGCGCGCTATGGTCGCAACACCGTGATAGCCCTTCTGGCCATGGAAGGCGATGTGCTCGTAGCCGAGCTCGCGGAACGCCTTCTCCGGAAACAATTCGTCCGGAACCTTGGTTTCCTGCAGGCAGAGCACGTCCGGCGCCTGCTCGACCAGCAGGCGCTCGACGATCGGAATGCGCAGCCGAACGGAGTTGATGTTCCAGGTAGCGACGGAAAACGGCATGTGGGGTTCCGGACAACGCAAGATCCACCGGATGGCTCCGACGGAAGTCAATCGCGGAAATTACTGCCAGCCGCGCACCGCAAAAACAAGCCGCCCGCACCAACGCGCAAAAGCCATCCCGCAGCAGTAGAAAGTTACCGCGTCCTGGTGTTCAGCTCGCGGTTCGCCGTATAATCGATAGCGAAGGTGTCGGGGGCGAAGCTGACGCCCTCCTTGGTGTTGAAGATCATCACCGTTGTGTCCTTGCCTTGCGCATCGGTGATGGTCCACTGCCGCAATTCATAGGATTTCGGATCGAACATCATCGTGATCTTCGAATTGCCGAACACTGATTTGTCGGCAAGCTGGATGGTGGTGAGATCGTTTTCTTCCTTGACGCTTCTGACGCGTCCGCCCGAGAGATCGATCTTGTCGTCGAGCAGCAGCTTCAGCGGCGTCTTCGACAGCGGGTAGAGGTCGGAGGTCCGCAGTTTCTTGTTGAGGATGACCACCGACTTGCCGTCGGAAATCACCCTGAAATTCGAGGCGCCGTCATAATTGAAGCGGATCTTGCCCGGCCGTTCCAGAAAGAACTTGCCGCCGGTCTGCTCGCCCTTGGGCCCGAACTGCACGAACTCGCCGCTCATCGATTTGACCGAGGAGAAATGATCGGCGATCTTCTGCGCCGTCGCCGGAACCGCTGCTTGCGCCGACGCCAGCAGCTGGAAGCCGGGCACGACATTGGCGGCCGCCGCACCGGCCAGGACCAGACCGAGGCCGAGCACCTGCCGGCGGGTTGGGGCGAAATCCCTTTTTGGGGCGAGAGTTGCGTTTTTCATGCCGGTCACCATCATCTGATTGCTTGCTCGTTATATTGGTCTGGCCCCCCAGTTGGGCTTAAGTTTGGCGGGCCCCACGGCGCTCATCGTTGCAACGCGCCAAAAGGTTCAAAGTTGCCGGCGCGGATGTGCTCTAGAACTTGTCGTCCTCCGTCGGCACCAGGATTTCGCGTTTTCCGGCATGGTTGGCCGGGCCGACAATGCCTTCCTTCTCCATCTTCTCGATGATCGAGGCGGCGCGGTTGTAGCCGATGCCGAGCCGGCGCTGGATGTAGCTGGTCGAGGCCTTGCCGTCGCGCAGCACCACCGCAACCGCCTGGTCGTAGGGATCGTCGGAATCCTCGAAATTGCCGCCGTCGCCGCCGCCACTGCCTTTGCCCGTCGGCTCGTCGTCATCCTTGTCGTCGTCCTCCGTGATGGCGTCGAGATATTCCGGCACGCCCTGCAGCTTCAGATGCGCGACGATCTTCTCCACCTCGTCGTCGGAGACGAAGGGACCGTGCACGCGCTGGATGCGGCCGCCGCCGGCCATGTAGAGCATATCGCCCATGCCGAGCAGCTGTTCGGCGCCCTGCTCGCCCAGGATGGTGCGGCTGTCGATCTTCGATGTCACCTGGAACGAGATACGGGTCGGGAAATTCGCCTTGATGGTGCCGGTGATGACGTCGACCGACGGCCGCTGCGTTGCCATAATGACATGGATGCCGGCGGCGCGCGCCATCTGCGCCAGGCGCTGCACCGCGCCTTCGATGTCCTTGCCGGCGACCATCATCAAATCGGCCATCTCGTCGATGATGACGACGATGTAGGGCATCGGCTCGAGGTCGAGGTTCTCCGTCTCGTAGATCGCTTCGCCGGTCTGGCGGTCGAAGCCGGTCTGCACGGTGCGGGAGATCCTTTCGCCCTTTTTCTCGGCCTGCTGCACGCGCGCGTTGAAGCCGTCGATGTTGCGAACGCCGACCTTCGACATCTTGCGGTAGCGGTCCTCCATCTCGCGCACGGTCCATTTCAGCGCCACCACCGCCTTCTTCGGATCGGTGACCACCGGCGTCAGAAGGTGCGGGATGCCGTCATAGACCGAGAGTTCCAGCATCTTTGGATCGATCATGATCAGCCGGCAGTCCTGCGGCGTCAGCCGATAGAGCAGCGACAGGATCATGGTGTTGATGGCGACGGACTTGCCCGAGCCGGTGGTACCGGCAACCAGCACGTGCGGCATTTTGGCGATGTCGACGATCACCGCCTCGCCATTGATGGTCTTGCCCAGCGCCAGCGCCAGCTTGGCCTTGGTGGTCTCGAAATCGCGGCTGGCCATGATCTCGCGCAAATAGACGGTCTCGCGCCTGGCGTTCGGCAATTCGATGCCGATGGCATTGCGGCCCGGCACCACGGCGACACGGCAGGCGATGGCGCTCATCGAGCGGGCAATGTCGTCGGACAGGCCGATGACCCGCGACGATTTGATGCCGGGCGCCGGTTCCAACTCGTAGAGCGTGACGACCGGACCCGGACGCACATGGATGATTTCGCCTTTGACGCCGAAATCCTCCAGCACGCCCTCGAGCAGGCGGGCGTTCTGCTCCAGCGCGTCCTTGGACAGGCTTGCGTCGCGCACCACGTTCTTCGGTTCCGATAGGAAATGCAGCGACGGCATCTCGAATTTCTCCGAGCCGATCAGCGACGTCTGCGCCTCGCGCTGGACGCGGGCGCCTGGTGCCGGCCGCGGCGCCGGCGCCTCGACGCGCGTCGCCGCGTCGGAGCGGAAGTTCTGCACCTTTGCCGTCGGCGCGGCGCGGCGCTGGCTGGCCGGCTCGGGCGCGAAATCCATGTCGTCATTGTCGTCGTTGTCGAAGACGTCGGCATCGTCGGGGTCGATCGAGGCACTGCGGTCGTTGACCATGGCGGCGAAGAATTCCGGCTCGACGCGGGCGCGCCCGCCCGGGCTCATCCGCGCCTCGGCGAACTCGGCCGATTCGACCCGTTCGGCCGCCCGCCGCCAGGCGCTGGGGCGCGGTTCCATCTCCGGTTCGAAATCGTCGCGCTCGCGCCGACGCGCGGCGCGGCGGCGCAGATAGGCCCGCAGCGACAGCCACCAGTGGGTGATGGCGCCAAGTGCCAATATGCCTTCGTCGCCCTCGTCCTCTTCATTGTCGAAAAGCAGGTCGTCCTGCGGATCGGGCACTGCAGGCTGTTCGAGGACGGCAAAGCCGTTCTTGCGCGAAATCAGCGCCGAGCCATACAAGAATACCCACAGCGCCGGCGCTGCCAGGAGCACGGCGAGCACGCTGGCGACGAGGCCGGTCGGATAGCCGCCGATGATGAGGCCCGGAATATTGAGCACCATATCGCCGAATACGCCGCCGAGGCCGGTCGGCAGCGGCCAGGTCTTGGGCGGCACCACGCAGCCGGCGATTGCTGCGCCAAGCAGCGAAAACCCGAACCAGGCGAGCGCCCGTTTCGGCAGCCTGTCGACGCCGCGCGCGGTAAACAGCAGAAATCCCCAGATCACCGCCGGCACCAACGCCGCAACCGCCGCAAGTCCGAAGAACTGCATGGCGATGTCGGAAAATACGGCGCCCGCATAACCCATTGCATTGGTGACGACGTTGTCGGTGGCATGCGAAAAGCTCGGATCGGCGACGTTCCAGGTGGCAAGGGCGGCGACGCCGAAGCCAACCAGAGCAAACAGCCCGGCACCGACCAGCCGCCCGACCTGGCGCCTTGCGAACGCCCGGATGCCGTGCCCCGTATCGGCCAGCGCAAGCGGTGCTGAAGCCCCTGAACGCATGCTCTTCCTCGTCTGTCGTTGCCCGGCCGGGCGCGGACGCGCAACACGGCAGATTCGGCTGTCAGACTAGCGGCTGGAAGGTTAAGGGCGCATTAACCATGGGCATTCTGCGTCACCGGAACGGGCGACCGCCACCACAGTTCGGAGCCGCCGCGGCCGATGTTTCACGCCGCCGGCGGATCGAGCACCTTGATCAAGCGACCGCGATCGAGCCATCACGGCCATCCGCGCGCAAAAAAGAGGCCCGGAAGGTTTCCGGGCCTCAAGGCGTGAGTCCTTTCGGGAGCGTCACGACGGGATCTTCCCGGCACCGGCAAAACGCCGATGCCGGCCAATGCCTTTACGGCACCACTTCGCCGTGCTGGCTGATGTCGAGGCCTTCGACCTCTTCCTGGGTGGAAGGACGCAGGCCGACCAGCGCCTTGACGATGTAGAGGATCACGAAGCTCGCGATCGCGGTCCACAGGATGGTGAAGACGATACCGTAGAGCTGCTTGCCGACAGAGGCGCCCGAGCCGAGGCTGTTGATCGCCGGATCCGCGAGCACGCCGGTCAGCAATGCACCGATGATGCCGCCGATGCCGTGCACGCCGAATGCATCGAGCGAGTCGTCATAGCCGAACGCGTGCTTGAGCTTGACGGCCGAGACGTAGCACAGCACGCCGGCGACGATGCCGACGATGAAGGCGCCGGTCGGATTGACGAAGCCGGAAGCCGGCGTCACCGCGACGAGGCCAGCGACGGCGCCCGAGATGATGCCGAGAACGCTCGGCTTCTTGGCGACGATCCATTCGGCGAACATCCAGGCGAGCGCCGCAGCGGCAGCGGCAACCTGGGTGTTCAGCATCGCGGCACCGGCAAGGCCGTCGGCGGCCAGTTCCGAACCGGCGTTGAAGCCGAACCAGCCGACCCACAGCAGCGAAGCACCGATTACGGAGTAGACGAGGTTGTGCGGCGCCATGTTGGTGGTGCCGTAGCCTTCACGCTTGCCGAGAACCAGCGCGCAGACCAGGCCGGCAACACCGGCATTGATGTGAACGACAGTGCCGCCGGCGAAATCGAGAACGCCGGCTGTGCCGAGGAAGCCGCCGCCCCACACCCAGTGCGCGATCGGGGCATAGACCACCAGCAGCCACGCCCCCATGAAGATGAGCAGCGCCGAGAACTTCATGCGTTCGGCGAAGGCGCCGGCAATCAGCGCCGGCGTGATGATGGCGAAGGTCATCTGGAACATCGAGAAGACGAACTCAGGGATGTTCGCCACGCCCGGCAGCCACAGCGACGAGGTGGTGATGCCGTTGTGGAAGAACTTCGAGAAGCCGCCGAGATAGGCATTCATGCCGCCGCCATCCGAGAAGGCCAGCGAGTAGCCGAACATGAACCACAGCACCGTCACCAGGCAGGTGATGGCAAAGCTCTGCATGATGGTGGCGAGCACGTTCTTCTTGCGCACCATGCCGCCATAAAACAGCGCCAGGCCCGGTATGGTCATCATCAGCACCAGCGCCGTCGAGGTCAGCATCCAAGCGGTGTTGCCGGTGTCGAGCGCGGGCGCTGGGGCAGCCGGTGCTGCCGGTGCCGCTTCCTGCGCGAACGCAGCAACCGTGCCCAGTGCAGCGAGAGCGAGCGAGCCCAAAACGGCCGCGCGTCCCGTTATCTTCAAGGTGGAAGGAATATTCATTGAACTCTCCATTGGAATACGTATCGGCGGCTCAAAGCGCGTCGGTGTCTGTTTCGCCGGTGCGAATTCGCACCGCCTGGTCGATGCCGAAAACGAAGATCTTGCCGTCGCCGATCTGGCCGGTCTTGGCCGCCGCGGTGATGGCTTCGACGGCCTTGTCGACCATGTCGACAGCGACCGCGACTTCGATCTTGATCTTCGGCAGGAAGCTGACCGCGTATTCCGCCCCGCGATAGATTTCCGTGTGCCCCTTCTGGCGTCCGTAGCCTTTTACTTCGGTGACGGTCAGGCCCTGGATGCCGACCGCGGTGAGCGCCTCGCGCACCTCGTCGAGCTTGAACGGCTTTATGATTGCCATCACGATCTTCATAAGGTTTCACCCTTTGCTGTTGCGGGTCCCCGCGTTTTGCACGACTTCGCCGATCCCCATGAGAGCCGGAGAGTGCCCGCTAGGATTCAAGCTCCGTGCCAATTGCCGAAGCAGGGTGTTAAGCTGTTGTTAAACAACGAAATCGGGAAGGTTTGCCGACTGCCTGTTCACAGTCGCGGCAGTGCATATGATTAAAAAATAGGCAAATTTCGAAAAATGCCTACTCCGCAGGCGGTCGCTTCAGCCGGATGAGTCCTTCTTGGGCAACCGAGGCGATCAACGTGCCGTCGCGGGCAAACAGCGAGCCGCGGGTAAAACCGCGTGATCCTTGCGTCGACGGGCTGTCTTGCGTGTACAGCATCCAGTCGTCGAGTGGATGGCTGCGATGGAACCACATGGCGTGGTCGAGGCTCGCCGCCTGGATATCGCGATCGAAAATGGCGCGGCCATGGGCGAAGGTCGAGGTGTCGAGCAGCGTCATGTCGGAGAGGTAAGCGAGCACAGCCGCCCGCGTGGCGCGATCGGCCGGCACCGGACCGGTGGTGCGGATCCAGATGTTCTGCTTCGGCTCGAGCTTTTCCCGGCTGGTATAGTGCTTCAGCATCACCGGCTTCATCTCGATCGGCCGGTCGCGCTCCCAATAGCGCTTGATGCCCTCGGGCACCGCTTCGCCGAACTTGCCCAGCAATTCGCGTTGCGACAGCAACGTGTCGGGCGCCGGCACGTCCTGCGGCATCGGCACCTGATGTTCCAGGCCGACTTCATCCTGCTGGAACGAGGCTTCCAGCGAAAAGATCGCCTGGCCGTGCTGGATCGCCACGACGCGGCGCGTGGTGAAGGAGCCGCCGTCACGGATGCGGTCGACCTCGTAGATGATCGGCACCTTGGTGTCGCCCGGCCGCATGAAATAGCCATGCAGTGAGTGCACATGGCGCTCGGGCTCGACCGTTCGCTGTGCGGCGACCAGCGCCTGGGCGATGGTCTGGCCGCCGAAGATGCGCTGCCAGTCGAGCTTGGGGCTGCGACCACGATACAGGTTGTGTTCTAGCTGCTCGAGGTCGAGAATGCCGAGAAGCTCGTCCATGGCTGCCGTCATCTTGACCTCGCCGCAAAATTACCATGGCGGTTTCCGACAGGAACAGCGGGCAGTCAAGGGCGGAAAGCCCGGCGACGGTCAGGCTGCGAAAGGAATTGCCATGGTGGACAGCAAGAATTCGCTCGACGTTCTTGTCGCCGGCGCCGGTTATGTCGGCCTGGCCGCCGCCGTATCGCTGAAGCAGGCGCGGCCGAGCCTTGCCGTTGCCGTCGTTGATGCAGCACCCGCCGGGGTCTGGCGGAAGGACGGCCGCGCCTCGGCGATTGCCGCCGCAGCGTGCCGCATGCTCGACCAGCTCGGCGTCTGGAGCGAGATCGCGCCGGAGGCGCAGGCGATCACCGAAATGATCGTCACTGATTCGCGCACATCCGATCCGGTCCGCCCGGTGTTCCTCACTTTCGATGGCGAGGTCGCGCCCGGCGAACCCTTTGCGCACATGGTCGCCAACAAGGATTTGAACGGCGCCTTGCGCCGGCGCGCCGAACAACTCGGCATCGGCATCATCGAAGGCGTCGCCGTCAGCGCCTTCGACATCAACGGCGCCGGCATAACCGTGCATCTTGCCGACGGCGCGACGCTGAAGGCGCGGCTGCTGGTTGCCGCCGACGGCGTCAATTCGAAGCTGCGCGACATGGCCGGCATCAAAACGGTGAAATGGGAGTATGGCCAGTCCGGCATCGTCTGCACGGTGGCGCATGAGCGGCCGCACAACGGCCGCGCCGAAGAGCATTTCCTTCCCGCAGGCCCGTTTGCCACGCTGCCGCTCAAGCCGGGCAAGGACGGCACCAACCGCTCGTCGATCGTCTGGGTCGAACGGTCGCAGGATGCCGACAAGCTGGTCAGTGGCGACACCCTGGTCCTGGAATATGAGCTCGAGCAGCGTTTTGGCCTGAAACTCGGCGAAATCCATATCGCCGACAAGCCGCGTGCCTGGCCGCTTGGGCTGATCATTGCGCGCGCCTTCGTCGCGCCGCGCATCGCCTTGGCCGGCGACGCCGCCCACGGCATCCACCCGATCGCCGGCCAGGGTCTGAATCTCGGCTTCAAGGACGTGGCGGCGCTAGCCGAAGTGGTGGTCGAGGCCGACCGGCTCGGCCAGGACATCGGCGCGCTGGACGTGCTTGAGCGCTACCAGCAATGGCGGCGTTTCGACACGGTGCAGATGGGCATCACCACCGATGTGCTGAACCGGCTGTTTTCCAACGATTTCGGCCCGCTGCGCACTTTGCGCGACATCGGCCTCGGCCTTGTCCAGCGCATGCCGCGGCTGAAGGGGTTCTTCATCCGCCAGGCGTCGGGTCTGTCCGGCGACACGCCGAAACTGTTGAAGGGCGAGGCGATCTAGGCCCGGCAAGCGCGCGCGTTTTACTGGCGTTCGGTCAGTTGACCTCAAAGCCTAGCTTCTGGCGCAGCCGGAGCATGCGCTGGTCGGGAATCGGCAGGTTTTGTCCACCAGCTTCCGCCGCACGGCTGACCATTCGCAGCAGATCGTTCCTTTCAGCTGCGTCGAGCCGTTCGCGCAGGAACGGTGCCAGCTTGTCGATGACGACCGTGGCGTCGTCGATTTGCGATGCCGCCCATTTGGCGTAGATCACGGCTTCATCGGTCTGCTTTTTGTCCGCGATCTCCGAGATCACCGATCGAATGGCGGCTTCGCGTTGCGGCAGCACAGGACCATGCTCGGAAACAATCGCGGTGATCAGCGTCGCGGCGGCGACGACCGGATCGTCGATCGCCGTCAGCGGCGAGAGCGCCGCCTGCTTGCGCAGCTTCTTGCGGCGGATATTGCCCTGGACGCGGCCAACGACGTCGGCAACCTCACGCGCCGCGTCGTTCATGATCTTCAGCCGGTACCACCAGAATGCCGCTGCCCCCAGCAGGCCAATTGCAGCAATCAATATATGCATACCCCAAGATCCCCAATCTCGGGCGACGATAGGAGAAGTATTGCTTCGCTTCAACACGCAAAAGTTGCATCGCTCGAAGAAAACGAAAGCCTGCGCCAGTCATCGGCCGCCATCACTTTGCCAAGGATCTTATCGGGACATCCCTACGACCCCGGCACGTTGTAGATCGCCCGCACCTCGATCGTGCCGATTTCGGCCAGCGGAATGCCGCCGGCGATCTCCAGCGCCTCGTCGAGATCCCCGGCCTCGATCATGACGAAACCGAGCAGCTGCTCCTTGGTCTCGGCGAAGGGGCCGTCGGTGACCAGCCGCTTGCCCTGGCGCCGGCGCACGGTCTTCGATGTCTTCACCGATTGCAGCGCCTGCGCGATGATCAGGCGGCCGCTTTGCGCCACCGACCTGTCATAGGCCAGCGAATCGGCGTCGAGCTTGGCCAGCCTCGCAGGCGTCATTGCGTAGAGATCTTTTTCTTCACCGTAGACCAGGCAAACGTATCTCATCTTTACCTCCATTCCTGGGTTGGACCGTAGGGCGAGGCGACGGACACGTCAGCTGGGCCTTTGGCCGCTGCATAGTCGAGAAAGGACACCGCAATGCCGATGATGGCAATCGCCGCAAGCAGCCGGCCGAAGCCGGAAGGCCGCAGGCGCGACCAGTCGGCTTGTTGTTCACCGGCTCTGTGGCTGGTCCAGTGAGCAGAAAACAGATTGTTCATGTGGTCCTCCATCCGGCCACCAATTGCATGGCCGCCCGCAGGACGGCCGGGACAGATGGAAGTCGACATTTTTGCACGCGTATTTTTTCGAATTTTTTTCGCTCGACATGATGTGTCACGCTGCCGCCGATACGAAAGCGTGGGTGGCCTTCGCTCCGGCGCGCGCTATAGTCGACCGGACGCCGACTACGGGCTCAATCACGACAATCAAGGAGGAATTGATGGACCGCACCGCCAACGCCGTTTGGAAAGGCAGTTTCAAGGAAGGCAAAGGCACGCTCGATACCCAGAGCGGGACGCTGAAAGGCACGCCCTATTCGGCCAAGATGCGTTTCGAGGACGAGAGCGGCAAATCCGGCACCAACCCGGAAGAGCTGATCGCCGCCGCCCATGCCGGCTGCTTTGCCATGCAACTTGCGCATCTTCTTGCCGAGAACGGCACTCCGGCTACCGAGCTCGACGCCAAGGCCGTGGTGACACTGGTCCCCGGCACCGGCATCACCGGCAGCGCGATCACGCTGGTCGGCAAGGTACCGGGCATCGATGCCGCCAAATTCCAGGAACTAGCCGAAAAAGCCAAGGGCGGATGCCCGGTCTCGAAGGCGCTCGGCGCCATCAAGGTATCGCTCGACGCCAGACTTGGCTGACGGGCGAGGTTCGGGGCAATCGCTTCAGACAGATGGACCCAATTGTCTTGGACGCCAATTGTTGAAGCGGACGCTGGCCCTCATTGCCCTGCCGGGCATTTCTCCCCGTATAGTGACGGGGAGAAAGAAGCTGGCCGCAGCCGCGGCACCCTTCTTGCAACGCTAACTATTGGGCGAAACCATCGATGAGAGCGTCCTCTCCCCGTCACCATACGGGGAGAGGTCGCCGGTAGGGGCAGCGCTAGCCGATCGAAAGCGGCAACGAACATGTCACCTTGAGGGCGCTGTCCGCCAACGTCTCGAAAATCCTTATCGCCCATCGCCGGTCAGCGCATCCAGGCGGGCGCGCAATGCCGCGACCTCCTCCTCGAGGGCCTGCACGCGCGTCTCCAGATCCGAGGCCGGCGAGGACGATTGCAGGGGCGCTGCTGCAGTCGACAACTGCACCGGCCCGCTGAGCAGATGGACATAGCGATCCTCGCGCTGGCCGGGGCCGCGATCGATCTGCTGCACCAGCGGCGGCCTTCGGCCGATCAGCAGATCGAGATTGCCGCGAAGCTCGTCGATCGACGGCAACCGCGCCAGGCGCTCGCTTCGCGCCAGCAATTCATAGGCCGTCTGCGGGCCGCGCAGCAACAACAGGCCGAGCAGCGCGATCTGCGCCGAGGTCAGGGAAAAGCGCTGCGCCACGACATGCTCATAGCGCTCGACGCGCGACGCGAACACCTGCCTGACGAGGCCCTTCTGCTCGAGCTGGCCAAGCGCCCGTCTGACCTCGGCAAGCTCGACCGACATTACCGGCTCGCGCGCCGTTTTCTGGTTGGCGGCCGCATGTGCCGCATTGAGCGTCAGCGGATAGACGTCCGGCGTCAGTTCCTTCTTCTCGATCAGGCAGCCGAGGACGCGCGCTTCGATGGGAGAGAGGATGGGAAGGTCGGAGTCGGTCATTAGATCGGCTATCCTTCTGAGGCCGGAGGGACAGCACCCCCCTCTGTCCTGCCGGACATCTCCCCCGCAAGGGGGGAGATCGGCAGCTTCAACGCTGTGCGTCCATTCTTGCAATGGTGGAGATTAGCGAAAGCCAAGATGACGGCCAATCTCCCCCTTGCGGGCAGGGCTATCGCATATGAGTGATGGCATTGATGAGATAGTCGTCGTTCCAGGCGCATTTCTTGATGCGATGGCTGATGGGG
>NZ_JAMYUY010000021.1:0-100528 GCF_040323385.1 Mesorhizobium sp. M0045 | reverse complement strand
GGCAGGACAGAGGGGGGCGCGACGGAACACGACCCATCGCGGCGTAACGCGGCGATAACAGTCTCATGACGCAATCCCCGGCAGTTTCACCGCGCTTGCCGCTTCCACCGCCGCGCCGCTGCGTACCATGGCGATGGCCTTCTCCATGTCCGGGTGGAAGTGCCGGTCGTTGTCGAGATGCGGCACCTCTGCCCTGACCAGCCGGCGCACCGCCTCCAGTGCCGCGCTCGAGGCCAGAGGCGCATGGAAATCGCAGCCCTGTGCGGCGGCCAGCAATTCGATGCCGATGACGGCCGTCGCATTCTCGACCATGCCGATGAGCCGGCGCGCCCCATGCGCCGCCATCGAGACATGGTCTTCCTGGTTGGCCGAGGTCGGGATCGAATCGACGCTGGCCGGATAGGCTTTTTGCTTGTTTTCAGAAACCAGTGCCGCGGCCGTGACCTGAGGGATCATGAAACCGGAATTCAAACCCGGCTTGGGCGTGAGAAAGGCCGGCATGCCCGACAGCGCCGGGTCGACCAGCATGGCGATGCGCCGCTCCGACAGCGAGCCGATTTCGCAGACGGCGAGCGCGATCATGTCGGCGGCGAAGGCCACCGGCTCGGCGTGGAAATTGCCACCCGAAAGCGCGGAGTCGTCCTCGGCAAAGATCAGCGGATTGTCGGTGACGCCGTTGGCCTCGGTGGCGAGCGTGTCCGCAGCCTTGCGGAGCACGTCGAGTGCAGCGCCCATCACCTGCGGCTGGCAGCGCAGGCAATACGGATCCTGCACGCGCTCGTCGCCGACGCGGTGCGATTCACGGATGGCGCTGCCGGCCATCAAATTGCGCAACGCCTCGGCCGTCTCGATCTGGCCGCGATGTTTCCGGAGCAGATGGATGCGTGGATCGAACGGAGCGTCGGAGCCTTTGGCGGCATCGGTCGACAGCGCGCCGGCGACCAGTGCCGACTGGTAGAGCACCTCCGCTTCGAACAAAGCGGCAAGCGCATACGCGGTCGAGAACTGGGTGCCGTTGAGCAGCGCCAGGCCTTCCTTGGCGCCCAGTATCACCGGCTCCAGGCCGTGCGAAACGAAGGCGACCTTGGCGGGAAAGCGGCCATGCGGGGTAAAGCACTCGCCGACACCGATCATCACCGCGGTCATGTGCGACAGCGGCGCAAGGTCGCCGGAAGCGCCAACTGAGCCTTGCGCCGGCACCACGGGGATCACGTCGTTGGCCAGCATCGCCTCGAGCAGTTCGATGGTCCGCGGCCGCACGCCGGAGGCGCCCTGTGCCAGGCTGGCCAGCTTCAGCGCCATCATCAGCCGGCAAATTGCGACGGGCATCGGCTCGCCGACGCCGGCGGCATGCGACAATACGATGTTTCGCTGCAGCGTTTCCAGGTCGGCGGCGGGGATGCGAACACTGGCCAGCTTGCCGAAGCCGGTGTTGATGCCATAGACCGGCTCGCCTTTGGCAACGATCCTGGCGACAGCCTCGGCGCTGGCCTTGATCTTCGGCCGGCAGGCATCGTCGAGCCTCAGTGCGGCGCCGCGATAGATGGCGCGCCAATCGGTCAGCGTGGCATTGCCTGGCCTTAGCTTGAGTTCGGTCATTGTCCCCTCCAGATGCGGGCATGCAGCGGGTTGAAGCCCATGCGGTAGACGAGTTCGGCCGGGCGTTCGACGTCCCAGATCGCCAGATCGGCGGATTTTCCGGCCTCCAGCGTACCGGTCTGTCCAAGCAGCCCGAGCGCGCGGGCAGCCTCGCGCGTGACGCCGGCAAGGCATTCATCGACCGTCAGGCCGAACAACGTCGCCGCCATGTTCATCGTCAGCAGCAGCGAGGTCAGCGGCGACGTGCCGGGATTGTTATCGGTGGCAACGGCCATCCTGACGCCATGCTGGCGAAACAGGGCGATTGGCGGCTTCTTGGTCTCGCGGATGAAATAGTAGGCGCCGGGCAGGATGGTCGCCACGGATCCTGCCTTCGCCATCGCCGCCGCACCGGCCTCGTCGGTGTATTCGAGGTGGTCGGCCGACAGCGCACCATAGCGCGCAGCAAGTTCCGCGCCGTGCAGATTGGACAGCTGGTCCGCATGGAGCTTGACCGGCAGGCCCGCCGCCTTCGCGGCATCGAACACGCGGGCGATCTGCTCCGGCCAAAATGCAATGCCTTCGCAAAAACCGTCGACGGCATCGGCCAGGCCCTCGGCAGCGATGGCCGGCAAAATCTCGTTGGCGACAAGATCGATGAAGGCATCCTTGTCGCCTTTTGCTTCGGGCGGCAGCGCATGGGCGCCGAGGAAAGTGGTCCTGACCGTCACCGGCCGCTCACCGCCCAGCCGTCGCGCGGCGCGCAGCGACTTCCTCTCGTTTTCGAGGTCGAGACCGTAGCCGGATTTGATCTCGACGGTGGTGACACCTTCGGCGATCAGCGCATCGAGGCGCGGCAGCGACTGGGCGACCAGCTCGTCCTCGCTGGCCGCGCGCAGTGCCTTGACCGAGGAAACGATGCCGCCGCCGGCCTTGGCAACCTCTTCATAGGTGGCGCCGGCCAACCGCATCTCGAATTCATTGGCACGGTTGCCGGCGTGGACCAGATGAGTGTGGCAGTCGATCAGGCCGGGCGTAATCCAGCGGCCTTCGCAGTCGGTCGCCTCGGCGCCCTCGCGGAGTGCTGCCGGCATGTCGGCTTCCGACCCGGCATAAACGATCCTGCCATCGCGCACGGCGATCGCACCGTGCTCTACGACGCCTAACCCGGTGCTGCTTTCGGCCATGGTCGCGAGGCGCGCATTGCGCCACAGGCGAACCTCCCCTGCCCGGCTTTTGCTCTCTGCAGCCATCATCTTTTCCGTTTCAATCGGTGACGATTATGTATATACATATCAAAAGGCACTGCAAGCGTTATCATCGCATGGCAGACCGGGATTTGGAGAAAAACGTGACGGCAATCTTCGCGGAACACGCACTTCTGCCCGACGGCTGGCACAGCAATGTGCGGATCGTCATCTCCGACGGCAGGATCGCCGCGGTCGAGGCGAATACCTCGCTCCTGCCTGGCGACGAGCGCCAGGCCATCCTTCTATCCGGCATGCCGAACCTGCACAGCCACGCCTTCCAGCGCGGCATGGCCGGCCTTGCCGAATTGCGCGGGCCTTCCGCCGACAGTTTCTGGAGCTGGCGCGAGGTGATGTACCGTTTCGCGCTTTCGATGACGCCGGACCAGGTCGAGGCGGTCGCGGCCCAGCTCTATGTCGAGATGCTGGAGGCCGGGTTCTCGCGTGTCGGCGAGTTTCACTATTTACACCACGACCGCGACGGCCGGCCCTATGCCAACATCGCCGAGATGGCGGAACGCATCATTGCCGCAGCGTCCGAGACGGGCATCGGGCTGACGCTGCTGCCGGTGTTCTACGCGCATTCCTCTTTCGGCGGCGCTGCGCCAAATGATGGCCAGCGGCGGTTCATCAACAATGTGAACCAGTTCTCGCGGCTTGTTGAGAAATGCCGCGAATCCGTTCGCAGCTTGAATCAAGGCGTTGTCGGCGTCGCCCCGCACAGCCTGCGTGCCGTGACACCGGAGGAACTGGAAAACATCACGGTGATGGCGCCGGAGGGGCCGATCCACATCCACATCGCCGAGCAGATGAAGGAGGTCGAGGACTGCCTTGCCTGGTCCGGGACGCGGCCGGTCGAGTGGCTGCTTGCCAATGCCAAGGTCGACCGGCGCTGGTGCCTGATCCACGCCACCCACATGACTGACACAGAGACGGTGCAAATGGCGAAAAGCGGCGCCGTTGCCGGCCTTTGTCCGATCACCGAGGCCAATCTCGGCGACGGCACCTTTGCCGCGCCCTTGTTCATGCAGCATGGCGGCCGCTTTGGCATCGGCTCGGATTCAAACGTCCTGATCGGCCTGCCGGACGAGTTGCGGCAGCTCGAATATTCGCAACGCCTCGCCCACCGCGCCCGCAATGTGCTGGCGGTCGCCGGCGGGTCGACCGGCCGTGCTTTGTTCGATGCAGCGCTCGATGGTGGCAGTGCCGCGCTGGGCGCCGGCCCCTCGCAGATCGCAGCAGGTGCCTCGGCCGATTTCGTCTCGCTCGACGGCAAGCATCCATCGCTGGCCGGCAAGACGGGCGATGCAATCCTTGACGCCTGGATTTTTGCCAATGGCACCAAGATCGATTGCGTCTGGGTGCATGGCAGGAAACTGGTCAGCGGCGGCATGCATGCCAGGCGCGATGCTATCGCCGAGCGGTTCCGCCAGGTGATGACGGCGCTTTCGGCATGAGCATGATCGCGACAATAGGCGCGGATTCTGGAAGCGCGGACGGCGGCGAGGTTCTTTCGCTGCACCAGCGCATCCTGTCGGACATCAGCGAACGGATCCTGTCGGGTGCTTGGGCGCCCGGCCACCGCATTCCGTTCGAGCATGAACTGACGGCCGAATACAATTGTTCGCGCATGACAGTGAACAAGGCGCTGTCGCAACTGGCCAAGGCTGGGCTGATCGAGCGCCGGCGTCGTTCGGGCAGCTTTGTCCGCCGGCCGCAATCGCAGGCGGCCGTTCTCGAAATCCACGACATCCGGATCGAGGTCGAGGCACTTGGCCTACCCTACCGCTATGAGCGCATGGCGCGAAGCAGAAGGCGCAGCAGCGCCGACGACCGCGCCCTGCTGGAACTCGACGTCGCCGGGCCGGTGCTGGGGCTGGAATGCCTGCATTTCGCCGGCAAGCGGCCGTTTGCCCATGAGCAGCGGCTGATCAACCTGGCTGCCGTGCCGGAGGCCGCCGAAGAGGCGTTTTTCGAGACCGCGCCCGGTCCGTGGCTGATCGGGCGCGTGCCGTGGAGTGCCGCCGAGCATCGCATCCGCGCGGTTGCCGCCGAAAAGCACATCGCGGCGGCGCTCGACATCGAGACCGGCGCGCCGTGCCTGGTGATCGAGCGGCGGACATGGAGCGCCGAGCACCCCGTCACCCATGTCCGGTTCACCTATGCGGCAGAGAACCACACGCTGGTGGCGCGGTTCACGCCGTCGCAGGGGTGAGCTCCTAACCCTCCCCCTTGAGGGGAGGGTCGCGGAGCAAATTGCCGCGCGGCGGCATTTTGTGACGCGGGGTGGGGTCGGAGCAACCTCGCCGACCCCACCCCGTCTCGCAGTCTCCGCTTCGCTTCGACTACTCGCCGACCCTCCCCTCGAGGGGGAGGGTTAGAGCCGCATTCTCAAATCGCCGCGGTAACAATGATCTCGACCAGATATTCCGGTCCGGCAAGTTTCGCTTCGCCCGTGGCGCGGGCCGGCGTGTTGCCCTGCGGCACCCATTTGTCCCATTCCGCGTTCATCTCGGCAAAGGTGCTCATGTCGGCCAGCCAGATGATCGCCTGCAGGATCTTGGTCTTGTCGGTGCCGGCCTTGGCCAGCAATTCGTCGATCGCCGCCAGAATGTCCCTGGTCTGGGCACCGACGTTTCCGCCCGGCTTGCCGACCTGACCCGCCAGATAGACGGTGTTGCCGTGGATGACGATCTGGCTCATGCGCGGGCCCACATCGATGCGACGAATGCTCATTGGATATTCCTTCTCCTCTTGTCGGTGCGCCTGTTTAGGGGCCGGGTTCGCCGGGGGCAAGACCGCTCGAGCGGAACCGCTTGAGCCAAGCCAAAGCAGACAACATGACGGCCTGGCCGCAATTCCGCCCGATTGGCTTGTTGACTAATGTAATAACATCACATATCGAATCCGCCCCTGCAGCACCGATCGTCGCCCCATGGATCGTCACATGAGCCAAACCTGCCTGACCTTCCGCGACCTGACGCTGGGCTACAACAGCCACCCTGCGGTCCACCACCTCAATGGTACGATCCGCAAGGGATCGCTGACGGCGGTCGTCGGCGCCAACGGCTCCGGCAAGTCGACGCTGATGAAGGGCATCGTCGGCGTTCTGAAGCCGATGGCCGGCGCGGTGATCCGGGCGCCCGGCGTGCGCGCCGCCTACCTTCCGCAGCAATCGGAGCTCGACCGCTCCTTTCCGGCCCGTGTCGTCGACCTGGTTTCACTTGGCCTGTGGCCGCGGCGCGGCATGCTCGGCCGTTATACAAGGGAAGATCGCGATTCGGTCAGCGAGGCGCTGATGGCCGTCGGCCTCGGCGGCTTCGAGAAGCGCCCGATCGACACGTTGTCGGGCGGCCAGCTGCAGCGCACGCTGTTTGCCCGCGTGCTGTTGCAGGATGCCGAGCTCATCCTGCTCGACGAGCCGTTCAACGCCGTCGATGCCAAGACGGTCGGTGACCTGATCGCGCTGATCAAGCGCTGGCACGGCGAGGAACGCACGATCATGGTTGTGGTCCACGATCTCGATCTGGTGCGGCAGAATTTCCCCGAAACACTGCTGCTGGCGCGCCGGCCGATCGCTTGGGGAGAGACCAGGGAGACGCTGCGGCCGGAGAATCTGTTGCGTGCGCGCCGCTTCCACGAGGCCTGGGAGGACAACGCGCCATGGTGTGAGCCCGGCGAGCATGATCACCAGCACAGTGGCCACGAACACGGCCATGACCATCATCACGGCCCGGGGCCGAGGGCGGCGTGATGGACGTGCTCTACGGTCTGTTCGTCGCTCCGTTCGCCGACTACGCCTTCATGCAGCGGGCGCTCGCCGGTTCAATGATGCTGTCGCTCGGCGCTTGCCCGGTCGGCGTGTTCCTGATGCTGCGGCGCATGAGCCTGTCCGGCGACGCCATGGCGCATGCCATCCTGCCCGGTGCCGCCGCCGGCTTCCTGTTTTATGGCCTGGAAATCCTGCCGATGACGATCGGCGGACTGATCGCCGGTATCATCGTGGCGCTCGGCGCCGGCGCCGTCTCGCGCTTCACCATTCAGCGCGAGGACGCCTCGATGGCGGCCTTCTATCTGATTTCGCTGGCCATCGGCGTGCTTATGGTGTCGATCCGCGGTTCCAGCGTCGATCTCATGCATGTGCTGTTCGGCACCGTATTGGCGCTCAACAACGAGGCGCTGACGCTGATCGGCGGCATCGTGCTAGTGACCTTGGCCAGCCTCGCCATCTTCTGGCGGGCGCTGGTCGCCGAATGCCTCGACCCTTTGTTCCTGCGCTCGGTCAGCCGGATGGGCAGCCCGGTGCATTTCATCTTTCTCGGCCTCGTCGTGCTCAATCTCGTGGGTGGTTTCCAGGCGCTCGGCACCCTGCTGTCGGTCGGGCTGATGATGCTGCCGGCGGCGGCGGCCCGCTTCTGGACGTCGCGCGTCGAGCCGATGTGCGTGTTGGCCACAGTGATCGGCTTTGCCTCCTGCATTGCCGGGCTGCTGTTGTCCTACCATGCGTCACTGCCCTCGGGCCCGGCCATCATCCTGTCCGCCGGCGTCGTCTATTTCGCCTCGATCCTGTTCGGCACGCGCGGCATCCTGCGCGCCCGCATCGTTCATCACCGCCACAGAACTGCCTGATCCCAACAAGGAGAGACTGTCCATGCTGAAATCGATCCGCGCCGCGTTGGCCATGAGCGTTATAACATTAACCGCCCTTGGCGCTTCGTCGGCCTTTGCTGAGCCGTTGAAAGTGGTCGCCAGCTTCACGATCATCGCCGATTTCGCCAAGAATGTCGGCGGCGACCGCATCGATCTGACCACCATCGTCGGGCCGGACGGCGACGCCCACGTCTACGAGCCGAGCCCCGCCGATGCGGTGGCCATGGCCAAGGCCGACATCGTGCTGGTCAACGGCCTGCATTTCGAAGGTTTTCTGCAGCGCCTGGTCGACGCCAGCGCCACCAAGGCTTCGATTGCCGTGCTGACAAAGGGGGTCACGCCGATCAATTTCAAACCCGAATTCGCCGAGGCCGACGCCGCCGAAGGCGCGGAAACCGATGGCGGCAAGACGGTCACCGATCCGCATGCCTTCCAGTCGATCGCCAATGCCAAGATCTATGTGAAGAACATCGCCGACGCCTTTTGCACGGCCGACGCTGCGGGTTGCGACAGCTACATGGCCAATGCAGCTGCCTATACGCAAAAGCTCGATGCGCTCGAGGGCGAAGTGCAGGCGGCGATCCAGTCGATCCCGCAAGAGAAGCGCGTCGTCATCACCTCGCATGATGCCTTCGGCTATTTCGAGAAGGCCTATGGCTTGACCTTCCTGGCCCCGGAAGGCGTGTCGACCGAGTCGGAGCCTTCCGCCGCCGACGTGGCCAAGCTGGTCAGCCAGGTGAAGCAGGACAAGGCGGCGGCGATCTTCGTCGAGAACATCACCAACCCGCGGCTGATCGAGCAGATCGCCAGCGAGACCGGCATCAAGGTGGGCGGCACGCTCTATTCCGATGCGCTGTCGCAGCCCGACGGCCCGGCCGCGACCTATATCGACCTGATGCACAACAACATCGCCCAGATCAAAGGCGCGATCCTCGGAAGCTGAGCGATCGACCTCGTTCACCCAGCCGGGCTGGCGTATGGCGCATCCAAGCACACGCGGCGCCGTCCGGCTGGATTTCCGGCATCGAAATCTCTATCTGCGCGGATGGATTTCTTTTCGCGCGGATTGCCGACCGGGTCAGGGAGTGGCAAGACTGCCGCTAACCAGATTGCGAGGACACCGCCATGGAATACCGACAGATCAGCGAGGACTATTCGGTCTCGGGCCAGATCCAGCCCGAGGACGTCGCGACCATCAAGGCCGCCGGCTTCAAGAGCGTGATCTGCAACCGGCCGGACGACGAGCAGCCCGGCCAGCCATCGGCCGACACCGTCAAGGCGGCGGTCGAGGGCGCCGGGCTCGCCTTCCGCTACATCCCCGTCATCAGCGGCCAGATCACGGCCGAGAATGTCGAGGATCAGGCCGAGGCGCTTGAGGAACTCGAAGGCCCGGTCTTCGCTTACTGCCGTTCCGGCGCCCGCTGCACCAATCTTTATGGGCTGATCCAGCAGTCGAAGGGGTGACATTCGCCCTCAGATCGGTAGCGCGCCGGTTTCCTTTAGCGTCTCCAGCACGATCGCCGTCTTCACGTGCTGCACGGATTCGTGCGGCAGCAGCACGCTGTTGACGAATTCCGACAGCGACTTCAGGTCGGGCGTCACCACTTTCAATATATAGTCCATCTCGCCCGTCAGCGCGTGCGCTTCCTGCACTTGCGGCAGCCGCGCCACCAATTCGCCGAAACGCCGCGCATTGTCGCGGTTGTGTGTGGCAAGCGTCACCGAGATGACGTTGACAAGGGAAAAGCCGAGCTTGTCGCGGTCGAGCACCGCCCGGTAGCCCTTGATGTAGCCGTCCTCCTCCAGCCGCTGGCGACGGCGCGAGCATTGCGAAGCGGACAGGTTCACCCGTTCCGACAGATCGTTGTTGGTCAGCCGTGCATCGCCCTGCAGCAGAGCCATTATCTTGCGGTCAAACTGGTCGATGCGCGCCTCATCCATGGGTTTCTCTCCATACATGCACAATTCACGCATTACCTGATCATTTCAAGCGTTTGAATGCAAGCACCGTGCACTGCGTCCTTGCTATCATTAGGTTGAGATGGCCTTTCCAGGCCAAACAGCTTTGGAGGACACTGCCATGGGTCCCTTTCCGCACGACGCACCGCCCGCCAAGATCAGCAAGACCAATCCCGCCGGCACCGACGGCTTCGAATTCGTCGAGTTCGCGCATGCCGAGCCAGAAAAGCTCGCCGAGCTTTTCACCCGCATGGGCTATGTGCCGGTGGCCAAGCACCGCAGCAAGGACATCACCGTCTGGCGGCAGGGCGACATCAACTATGTCGTCAATGCCGAGCCGGGCTCGCATGCCATGAAATTCGTCGACAAGCACGGCCCTTGCGCCGCCTCGATGGCGTGGCGGGTGGTCGATGCCAGGCATGCCTTCGACCACGCGGTAGCCAAGGGCGCGACGCCCTATGAAGGCAACGACAAGACGCTCGATGTGCCGGCGATCGTCGGGATCGGCGGATCGCTCCTCTATTTCATCGAAACCTACGGCGAGAAGGGGTCGGCTTACGACGCCGAGTTCGACTGGCTGGGCGAGCGCAACCCCAGGCCGGAAGGCGTCGGCTTCTACTATCTTGACCACCTCACCCACAATGTCTATCGCGGCAACATGGACAAATGGTGGGATTTCTACCGCGACCTGTTCGGTTTCAAGCAGATCCATTTCTTCGACATCGACGGCAAGATCACCGGGTTGGTCAGCCGCGCCATCACCTCGCCGTGCGGCAAGATCCGCATCCCGCTCAACGAGTCCAAGGACGAGACCAGCCAGATCGCCGAATATCTGAAGAAGTACAATGGCGAAGGCATCCAGCACATCGCCGTCGGCACCGACGACATCTATGGCGCCACCGACAGGCTGGCCGCCAACGGCCTGAAGTTCATGCCGGGTCCGCCGGAGACCTATTACGACATGTCCTTTGCCCGCGTGAACGGCCATGAAGAGCCGATCGAGCGCATGAAAAAGCACGGCATCCTGATCGACGGCGAAGGCGTCGTCGATGGCGGCACGACCAAGATCCTGCTGCAGATTTTTTCGAAAACCGTGATCGGGCCGATTTTCTTCGAATTCATCCAGAGAAAGGGCGACGAAGGCTTTGGCGAGGGCAATTTCCGCGCTTTGTTCGAATCGATCGAGCAGGACCAGATCAAGCGCGGCGTGCTGAAGGTGGACGGCAAGGCAGCGTAGCCAGCTCGGCCGAGGTGTCTTGTGGTTTGATCAATTATGACCTAAATTATGGTCATAAAGGATCGAGTCATGAATGTTTCTATTGCCGAAGCCAAGGCCAAATTGTCGGAACTCGTCAGCCGCGCGGAAGCCGGCGAGGAGATCGTGCTCACACGCCACGGCAAGGTGGCGGCGCGTATCGTAGCTCCGGCGGTGGCCGAACCCCTGCCGCGTATAGGCGCGTTGAAGGGCAAGATCTGGATTGCGGACGATTTTGATGAACTCGGTCCCGAGTGGGATGAGTACGTGAAATGACGGTCGGCCCGTTTCTCGCCGACACACACATCATCCTCTGGTCGATTTCGGACGATCGGCGTCTCAGCGAGCACCACCGCGCTATTCTGGCTTCGGAAGCGGTGGTGTTCGCGAGCGCGGCAAGCGTCTGGGAAATTGCCATCAAACGTTCGATCAGAAAACTTAATGCGCCGGACGATCTGCCAACGCTGCTTCCAAGGATGCAATTTCAGCCGCTCGCCGTAACCTTCCAGCATGCGAACGCCGTCGGCGGCCTACCCCACCACCATGGTGATCCGTTCGACAGGCTTCTGATTGCGCAGGCGCAAGTGGAGAACCTCACCATCCTGACATCCAACCCGCATTTCGCCCGTTACGATGTGGCTTTGGCATGATTACCCAGGCAGTTGGTCTCGCAAGCCCAGCCGCTCAACCTCCGCTTTCCTGAGTTTCACATCGTAATCGAGGAAGAACTCGTCGAGTTGCGGCGGTTTCACCGAGGTGCCGGACAGCATCGCGTGCACCTGGCCGCGATGATGGATGTCGTGGATGAAGAGATGGGCGAGCAAATCGCCGATCCGCTCCGGTATCATGCCGTCCTCGCGCCGGTCGGTGAGAACGCGGCGCTCGAGATCGTCCGCCGAAAGGCGGTCGCAAAAGGCGATCAGCCGCCGGTCGGCCTCCGCCTGTGCAACAAAAAGCGCCTTGGCATCATTGAACGGCACAAAATCGTCATGGGCGGCGGCGCCGATGCCGCCTTCTTCGAGAAAGTCAAGATAGAGATAATCGACCGCCAGGATGTGGTTCAGCGTCGCCTTGATCGATGGGAAGAAGCTTATCCTTTCAGCTTCGAATTCGCCGGGCTCAAGCTGCAGCACGGCACGATAGAGCCGGTCGTTGGACCACAGATTGTTAGCTGCCATGCGGCGGAAATGGTTCAGCAGGTCCATGACTTCACGCCGCTGACCGGACCAAAGACAAGCCCGCCCACATGAACGCGAATCCAGCGATGACGATCAGCAGAAGCCGGATCATGTGCCGCCGCATGGCTTGCGTTTCCTGGTCCAGCGCGACATTCGTGTTGGTGACGGTGTGAAACATCATCGCCTTGCGCGGAAAGCCGCTGCGGTTGGTCAGGTCAGGCGAGCGAGCCTCGATGCGGTAGCTCAGTCTGATTGCCTGGATGAAGATCGCCAGCATGACAAGGGCCCAGACACCGCACAGCAGGTAGAATGTCTCGCCCGTCATTCTCTTGCCCCCTCGTATTTCTCGACCTTCTGCTCGATGGCGCCGAAGATCGAATGCCCGCCCCTGTCCTTCATCTCGATGCGCACGGTATCGCCAAAGCGCAGGAAGGGCGTTTTCGGTCCGCCGGCCTCAATAGTCTCGATCATGCGCAACTCAGCGATACAGGAATAGCCAGCGCCGCCTGCCGAGACAGGCTTGCCCGGCCCGCCGTCGAGCTTGTTGGAGACGGTGCCCGAACCGATGATGGTGCCGGCGGCCAACGGCCGCGTTTTTGCGGCATGAACAATCAGCGCCGGAAAATCGAAGGTCATGTCGATGCCGGCGTTTGCCCGGCCGAACGGCTTGCCGTTGAGATCGACCAGCAGCGGCAGGGCGACCTTGCCGCCGTCCCAGGCGTCGCCCAGTTCGTCCGGCGTCACCGCAACCGGCGAAAAGGCCGATGACGGCTTCGACTGGTAGAAGCCGAACCCCTTGGCAAGCTCAGGTCCGGTCAGGCTGCGCAGCGTCACATCGTTGACCAGCACGACCAGGCGGATCGCTGCCCGCGCCTCTTCGAGGCTTGCGCCCATCGGCACATCGTCAACTATGACCGCGACCTCTCCTTCCATGTCGATGCCAAGGGTCTCGTCGGTCATGCGGATTGGGTCCCGCGGTGCGAGGAAAGCGTCCGAGCCCCCTTGGTAGATCAGCGGATCGGTCCAGAAGCTTGCCGGCATCTCGGCGCCGCGCGCCTTCCGCACCAGTTCGACATGGTTCACATAGGCCGAGCCATCGGCCCATTGGTAGGCGCGCGGCAGCGGCGAATGGGCGTCATGCTCGTGAAAGCGGGCAGACGGCACCGCATTATTCTCCAGCGATTCGGCCATGGCAGCGAGATGCGGCGCGATCCGAAGCCAGTCGTCAAGCGCGGCCTGCAGCGTCCGCACCAGAAATGAAGCATCGGTGAACCGTGTCAGGTCGCGCGAGACGACGACAAGCTTTCCATCGCGCGTCCCGTCCTTCAAGGTGGCAAGCTTCATGCGGTTTCCTCTCCTGGTGCAGCTTTGGTGCTGCTTTGATTTTTTGTTCTACGCATGATCTCTTCCGAAAACCGGTTTCCACTTTTCGGGATCATGCTCCAGCCCCACAACAAGGCCGTCGCGTGCGATCGTCAAGTCGCCGGCCCATGTTTTCCTGACGGCGGCAATCCAGTCGGCCTCGTCGATCTCGGGATCGTCGGCGGGAATGAGATGGTTGAGGACCAGTCTTTTGACGCCTGCATCACTGGCGATGCGGCCCGCTTCCTCGGCAAAGCTGTGGCTGGCAAGCAGGTGTTCCCTCAGCCTTGCGCCGTTGCCGGTCTTCGCGACCAGCCGCTCGATACCCTCTTCCAGCATGGCCTCGTGGACCAGCACGTCGGCGCCTTGGGCGAAATCCGCCAATGGCGGAAAGAACGCCGTATCCGACGAGAAGACGATGCTTTGCCCCGCATGGTCGAAGCGCAGCGCAAAGCAGTCCGTCACTGGCGGGTGGTCGACGCGCAGCGCCGATATTTTGAGACCGCGCTCTTCCGCCACCTGGCCTTCACCAAACTCGACGATCGAGACCAGGTCGCGGAGATCCGGCCTGCCTTCATCGGCGATGCGGATCTCGATGTCGAACTCCATCGCCTGGCAAAAGCGCTGCCAATAGTAGCCGGTGCCGGGCGGGCCGAATACGGTGACCTTTGTTGCCAGGCCGCCCGTCCATGCAGTGTGGATCAACGGTCCGAGTTCCAGCACATGGTCGGAATGCAAATGCGTGATGAAGATCAGTTCGAGCGCCTGAAGGCTGATGCCGGCACCGGTCAGCCCGCGCGTTACGCCCAGCCCGCAATCGACGACGATGGTGCGGCCGCCAATCTCCAGCAGTGACGAACTCGGCCACGGCCCGCCCGGCCGCAGCGCGGGACCACCCTTCGAGCCAAGAAGCACCAGACGATCCGTCACGCGACGGCGCTCAAGACCAGTCGCCCTCGGGCGTGCCGTTGAAGCGCTTCTTCAGGCCGGCCCAGCAGTCGATGTAATTGTCCTGCCGGGTTTCGAGCTCGGCGCCATAGCGGGTCACCATCTGCGGAAAGCGTGTCTCGAACATGAAGGCCATGGTGTTGTCGAGCTTGACCGGTTTCAGCTCCGCGCGCGAGGCTTTTTCGAAGCCAGATGCATCGGGTCCGTGAGCCAGCATCATGTTGTGCAGACTGATGCCGCCGGGCACGAAGCCCTCTTCCTTGGCATCGTACTGACCATGTATGAGGCCCATGAACTCGCTCATGATGTTGCGGTGATACCAGGGCGGCCGGAAAGTGTTTTCCGCCACAAGCCAGCGCGGCGGGAAGATGACGAAATCGATATTGGCGGTGCCTTCCTCGCCGCTCGGCGCGCTCAGCACGGTGAAGATCGACGGATCGGGGTGGTCGAACAGGATCGCACCGACCGGCGAGAAGGTCGCAAGATCATATTTGTAGGGCGAATAATTGCCGTGCCACGCCACTACATCCAGCGGCGAATGGTCGAGCTCGGTGACATGGAACTGACCACACCATTTCGCGATCAGCCGGCACGGTGTCTCCTTGTCCTCGAACCAGGCACAGGGCGTCTTGAAATCGCGCGGATTGGCCAGGCAATTGGCGCCGATGGGGCCACGATCCGGCAGCGTCAGCTTGGCGCCGTAATTCTCGCAGACATAGCCGCGCACTTCGGCATCCACCAGTTCGACCTTGAACACCAGACCACGCGGCAGCACGGCGATCTCGCCCGGCCTGAGTTCGATGACCCCCATCTCGGTGACAAAGCGCAAGGCTCCAACCTGCGGGACGACCAGTAACTCGCCGTCGGCGTTGAAGAAATGATCGTCGACCATCGAACGGTTAGCGACATAGACATGTGCCGCCATGCCGGTCTGGCCGAGCACGTCGCCGGCGGTGGTGATCGAGCGCATGCCGGCAATGAAATCGGTCGGCTCCTTGGGCATCGGCACCGGGCTCCAGCGATACTGGCCGAGTGCGAGCTGGTGGTCGCCGACGTTCGGCGCGCTTTTCCAAAGAGGATAATTCGCCGCTTTGAAGCGACCGGTGTGCCTGACGCTCGGCCTTATCCGATAAAGCCAGGAGCGCTCATTGGTGCCGCGCGGCGCGGTGAAAGGAGAGCCCGAAAGCTGCTCGGCATAGAGGCCGTAGGCCGGCCGCTGCGGCGAGTTTCGCCCTTGCGGCAGCGAGCCCGGCAAAGTCTCGGTTTCGAAGTCATTGCCGAAACCCGGCATGTAGGAGTAGGCCATGGAACCCTCCCGAATTCATGGTCTCGGAGCATCGTTTGCGCATCCGCAAAGATGCTCCGAGTTGACCATACTGGTTTCGTTTGTAACCATTGAAAATGTAACCATCAACGGGATTTCGGCATGAGCCGCCAGCATGCCCAGTCAGGGCCAACCATGGAAATCCTCGAGCTGGAATCGTTCCTGCCTTACCGGCTCTACCGGCTTGCCGATGCCGTCAGCCGCGAATTCTCAAGGGTCTACAAGGACCGCCACGGCCTGACCCGGCCCGAATGGCGCACGCTGGCCGGGCTTGGACAGCACGGCACGATGACGGCGATGGCGCTCGGCGAGCAATCGGCCATGCACAAGACCAAGGTTTCGCGCGCGGTCGCCGAGCTCGAACGGCGCCGCTGGCTCAGCCGGACGCCCGACGTAAAAGACCGCCGTGTCGAGCATCTGGCGCTGACCAAGGCTGGCGTTGCCGCCTATCGCGAGATGGTGCCGCTGGCGAAGGAGTTCGAACGGGAATTGCTGGCAAGATTGAGCCCCGCCGAGCGTGTGGCCATTGCCGGCGGAGTGGCAGCACTAGAGGCGGCATTGGGGAAAAGCTAGGTTCCTGCCAGAATTACAGGCACCTTGGCGGGACAGCTTTCAGTTCGCACCGTGTTCCTTCGGGCCTTCACCAGTCCATGACCACCTTGCCGGAATTGCCGCTCTTCATCGCTTCGAAGCCGGAGATGTAGTCGTCGATGCCGATGCGGTGGGTGATCAGGCCGCTGACATCGAGAGGACCCTGCACCAGCGCAATCATCTTGTACCAGGTCTCGAACATCTCGCGGCCGTAGATGCCCTTCAGATGCAGCATCTTGAAGATGACCTTGTTCCAGTCGATCTCGAAGCCGGTCGGCGCGATGCCGAGAATGGCGATCTTGCCGCCATTGTTCATCGTGTCGATCATGTCGCGGAAAGCAGGGGCTGCGCCCGACATTTCGAGGCCGACGTCAAACCCCTCGGTCATACCGAGCGCCGGCATGATATCGCGTAGCTTTTCTTTCGACGCATCGACGACATGCTGGACGCCGAGCTTTTTTGCCAGTGCCAGGCGCACCGGGTTGATGTCGGTGATGACCACTTTTCGCGCGCCGACGCATTGCGCCACCAATGCGCCCATGATGCCGATCGGCCCGGCGCCGGTGACCAGCACGTCCTCGCCGACGAGGTCGAAAGATAGTGCGGTGTGAACCGCATTGCCCAGGGGATCGAAGATCGCGGCGATCTCGTCCGGCACGTCGTCGGGGATCGGCACGACATTGTGCTGCGGGATAGCCAGATATTCGCCGAAGGCGCCGGGGCGATTGACGCCGACGCCGAGCGTGTTGCGGCACAGATGCCCCCTGCCCGCCCGGCAGTTGCGGCAATGGCCGCAGACGATATGGCCTTCACCGGACACACGCTGTCCGACCTTGTATTCAGTCACCGCCGCGCCAAAATCGGCGACCGTACCAACGAATTCATGCCCGGTCACCATCGGCACCGGCACGGTCTTTTGCGCCCACTGGTCCCAATTGTAGATGTGGACGTCGGTGCCGCAGATCGCGGTCTTCCTGATCTTGATCAGCACGTCGTTGGGGCCGATCTCCGGCACCGGCACCTCTTCCATCCAGATGCCCGGCTCGGCCTTGGCCTTCACCAGCGCCTTCATCATGTTCGACATTCTGCAGTCCCTTGAAGGTCTTGATCCGGAATCGCTTTTCGACTGCCGGTCATTCAGGAAATCACGCCGAGCTCGCGACCGACTGCGGCGAACGCCTCAATCGCACGGTCAATGTCGGCGCTGGAATGGGCGGCAGACATCTGTGTGCGAATGCGCGCCTGGCCCTTCGGCACCACCGGGAAGGAGAAGCCGATGACATAGATGCCGCGCTTGAGCATGCGCGCGGCCATTTCCTGCGCCAGCGTCGCGTCGCCCAACATCACCGGGATGATCGGATGGTCGGCGCCGGCCAGTGTAAAGCCGAGGCTGCCCATCTCGGAGCGAAACCGCGCTGCGTTGGCATATAGGCGCTGACGCAACGCATCGCCATTGCGGACCAGTTCGAAAACCCGGATCGAGGCGCCGGCTATCGCCGGCATCAGCGTGTTGGAAAACAGATAGGGCCGCGAGCGCTGGCGCAGCCAGTCGACCACCTGCTTCCTGCCCGACGTATAGCCGCCCGACGCGCCACCCAATGCCTTGCCGAGCGTGCCGGTGATGATGTCCACCCTGCCCTCGACGCCGCAATGTTCGGCCGAGCCACGGCCATTCCTGCCGACGAAACCAACTGCATGGCTGTCGTCGACCATGACCATTGCGTCATATTTGTCGGCGAGGTCGCAGACGCCCTTCAGATTGGCGATGATGCCATCCATAGAGAACACGCCGTCGGTGGCGATCAGCCGGAACCGACAGTCGCGCGCCTCTTGCAACCGCGCTTCGAGATCGGCCATGTCGTTGTTGGCGTAGCGGAAGCGCTTTGCCTTCGACAGCCGTACCCCGTCGATGATCGAGGCGTGGTTCAGCGCATCGGAGATGACCGCATCCTCTTCGCCGAGCAGCGTCTCGAACAGGCCGCCATTGGCGTCGAAGCAGGAGCCGTAGAGGATAGTGTCCTCCATGCCGAGGAAATCAGAAATGGTCGCCTCGAGTTGCTTGTGTTCCTCCTGTGTGCCGCAGATGAAGCGCACCGACGCCATGCCATAGCCGTAACGATCGAGCGCCTGCTTGGCCGCCTCGCGCAGTTCGGCGCTGTCGGCGAGGCCGAGATAATTATTGGCGCAGAAATTCAGCACCTTCTCGCCGCCCACCTCGATCTCGGCCGATTGGGTCGAGGTTATCACCCGCTCGGATTTATAGAGACCTGCCGATTTCAGCCCTTCAAGCTCGCTGTCGATGTGGGAGAGGAATGCTGCGGTCATGATCAGGCCCTGTTGAGATCGATGAGGACTGTCGCGCCGCGCGGACGAAAAATCCATCGCAAAAGCGACCGCTTCGGTGGCGGCAATGGCACGGCAGAGGCCACGATGTTCAAATGCGGAGGTGCTGCGAAAGATTGCAATAACCACCTTGCGGATTTCCCGCCACGGTCGCCGCTGCCGGCCTGTTGCCGTCCTAACCTGTTAACACTTTGAAGCCAAAGGTTGTCGCACGAGAATTCGTTGGCGAGAGGGCCGACTCAGAAAATGTCGCAGCAGCCGGTGCACGCCGTTTCAGGCAGGCTCATACTCCTCATCAAATCCGGCTACTGGCTGGCTCTGCTGATCATCGCCGCCATGGTCGTGGCCTCCTTCATCCTGCTGCAACAGATGATGGCGGCCCAGCAACACAACCAGGCGCTGCTCGATGTGGTCAGCACACAAAAAGCCCTGTCGCAACGCATCGTCTTCCTTGCCGGCGCGACCGGTACCGCCCCACGCGACCAGCAGCCGGCCCTGATCAGCGCGCTCAAGCAAGCGACGGTAGAGTTCGAGAAGAACTACGATCTGCTGCTCGAGCGGACCGCCGCCGATCCGGCGTCGCCGGCAAGGTTCGATCCGAAATCGATCGAGAGCGTGCTTTTCGCCAAGCCGTTCCATCTCGACTATTTCTCGGTCGGGCTTATCGCCAACGGCGAACGCCTGATCTCGTCATTCGAATCGCGGCTCAACATGGCCGGCAATGGTGGCTACAAGGGCGGAGAGGAGCGCGTCAACCTGAACGCTTCCGTTGCCAACGCAACATTGTCGGGCTATGCCGCACTTGGCCAGCGCATCAGCGCCTTTGCAGACCGCCGATCCGAAACACTTCTCGAGCTTAACCGCACATTGTTCTACTCGACCGTCGGCGTCATCGTGCTGGTGGCGCTTTTCATTTTCAGGCCGATGTCGAACGCCATCCTGCGCAGGACGCGTGAGCTGGTCGATGCGCGCAATTCCATGGCCTTTATTGCCGTGCATGACGGGCTGACCGGCCTGCACAACCGCACCTTCCTGACCGAGCATTTCGATATGTTGATCAATGCCGCGCAGCGACGGCGTGAACGGGTTGCCGTGGTGCAGTTCGATCTCGACCGGTTCAAGCAGATCAACGACACGTTCGGCCACGCCGCCGGCGATTATGTGCTGGTGACGGCTGCGCAACGCATGCGTGATTCGTGCCGTACGTCGGATCTCAACGTGCGTCTCGGAGGCGATGAATTCGTCGTCGTCCTCAACGACGCCGGCAGCACCGAGGACATCGATATCGTCGCCAGGCGCATGCTGGCCAAACTCAATGAACCGGTCATATTCCGAGGCACGACGATCCATCCGGGCGTAAGTGCGGGGATTGCGGTCTATCCTGTCGACGCCGACAATGCGCAGGATCTGCTCGTCCATGCCGATCTGGCGTTGTATTCCGCCAAGAAGCAGGGCGGCGGCAGTTTGTCGTTCTTCTCCGATGAGCTGAGGCGCGAACTCGACAACCGAAAGCAGCTCGAGCTCGACATCAGGGTCGCCATCTCGGAGAAGGCGTTCGAAGTCTATTTCCAACCGCAGGTGTCGCTGTCGGACGGCACCATCAGTGGCATCGAAGCTTTGGCTCGCTGGAGGCATGCCGAACGCGGCATGATCGCGCCGGGCGAGTTCATTCCAATAGCGGAAAAATGCGGCTTGACGTCCGAGATTGGCCGCATCGTCATTGCCAAGGCGATCAACGAAGCAGCTGAATGGAACCGCGCAGGCATCGCCTTCGGACGGATCGCCGTCAACGTGTCCGGTTCGGAGCTGCGCGAGACAGATTTCGAAGTCTTCCTGTTCGGGACGCTGGAAAGGACCGGCCTGCCCGCGCACAAGCTATCGCTGGAGATCGTCGAATCCGTCATTCTCGACGACGAGAAGACCGGTATCGCGGCAAAGCTGCGGCACATCCGCGCCGCCGGCATCCATCTTGAGCTCGATGATTTCGGCACTGGTTACGCATCGCTCAGCCATGTCAATCCAAACGAGATCGACCGGCTGAAGATCGACCGCCGCTTCGTCCAGAACATCAACGAGAACAGCGGCAACACAAAGATCGTGCGTGCCCTCACCGAGCTCGCCCGCGGTCTCGGCATCTCGATCGTTGCCGAGGGCGCCGAAACCGAAGCCGAGCTCGACTCGCTGATGGCGATCGGCTGCGACCAGGTGCAAGGCTATTCCATCGCTTTCCCCATGCCGCCGGACAGGGTGCGTGAATGGCTGGTGGCACGGACGCCGAAAAAGGCCAGGCTGACAGTGCTGCAGGGCAGCCGGGCGTAGATCCGTCATGGTTCGGCCTTGCGAACCGACCTGATGGGCCGAGGCGGAAGGTCATCCTCATCACCGGGAAATGCTGCCAGCAATTGTCCAAAGCTGGGCACACGCGCCAGTTTTTCATAGTCCTGGAACGACAGAATGACCGCCTGCTTGCGGCCACGCCGGGTGATGACGGCCGGTTCTCCCGCGATGACCTGATCGAGCACCGCCGAGAGTTTAGCCCTGGCATCCTTCAGCGAAATTTCGCGCATGGCGTCTCCTAGCCTAATTTCTAGCTCTCGACATTGGCCCGCAGCGCAGCCAGCACCTGTGCAAACTCCGCCAGCCTGTCGTCGGACAGCCCTTTCCGCAGCCGTTTGTCGAAGACTAACGCGGCCGTGCGCAATTTCAGGAACAACGCCTCTCCGGCCTGGGTCAGCTCCACCTGGTGAACCCGGCGGTTCTCGGGATCGCGGCGGCGCATCAGCAGGCCTTGCGTCTCCATGGCGTTGAGATGGTGGGTCAGCGTTGCGCCCCGGATGCCGATCATCCCGGCGAGCTCGCGTTGGTTGGCCAGCTCCCGCGACTTGACCGACAGCAGAGTGACCCAGACCGGCAGCGTGCCGCCGGCCTCGACCAAGGCAGCGTCGAAAGCCTGCGCGACCAGCTTTGCGGTGCGGGCGAGATTCATCCCGATTGGCGGGCGGTCAAAGGGTGTCATGGTCGGACACTAGAACAAGGGCAAAGCCGATGGAACCGGCTCGAGCTTATGCGTTGACATCTAATCATTTGATATCTATCAATGTGCCTAGCGGTGGGCAAGAGAGGAAATGCGGTCATGCAATATGTCTACATTATCGTCCTCGGCCTTCACGTCATGGCGGGTGTGTTCTGGGC
This sequence comes from Mesorhizobium sp. M0045, assembly GCF_040323385.1. Taxonomy (NCBI): domain Bacteria; kingdom Pseudomonadati; phylum Pseudomonadota; class Alphaproteobacteria; order Hyphomicrobiales; family Phyllobacteriaceae; genus Mesorhizobium; species Mesorhizobium sp. M0045. The sequence goes on along the minus strand of NZ_JAMYUY010000021.1, from coordinate 78,901 downwards.
CGGCACCACCATCGCGGTTGCCCGCGAACCGGAGATCAGGGCGGAACGTTTCTTCCGGCCGCAAATGGGCGCGGCCGGCGTGGTTTTCCTCACGGGTCTGCTGCTGTGGTATTTCTTCCACAACGGCTCTTTCGGCTCGATGGAGAAGGTGTTGGCGCTCGGCATCTTGACTGCCTTGATTGCCGCCGGGGTTCAGGGCGCACTGGTGGGTTCCGCCAGCAGGCAGTTGGCCGGCGCTGATGCGGCGAAACAAACCCAGTTGCGCGCCAAGATGACAAAAGGCGAACGCATCGCCGGCGGGCTGCTGGTCATCACCGTGTTCTGCATGGCCACCGCCAGGATGTTTTGAACGTCCTGCCGCAATCGCAAGATCGTACGGTGCCCGGCGATGGCCGGCGGCGTGCGCGGCGCGCAGCCCGGACCAAAGTACCGTGGTGGCTCTCCGTACGGAGGTTCGGCTGCGCGCCACCAATCAATCCAAAATATTCCTCAGATCCGCAAGCCGAACCTGATGCCGTCATAGATTGCGGCATGGATGTTACGCGAGGCAACTGCGTCGCCGATGCGGAAGAGCACGAAGCCACTTTGCGGATTGCGCACGGGAAAGATGTCGCCGCCATTGACCAGTTTTTCGTAATCGATCGCGCCGGCGTTCTTCGACAGCGGCTTCAGCGCCAGATAGAGATCGTCGAGCGGCAGCGTGCCATGCTCGACCACCACCTGGTCGACGCGCCGCTCGCCGCGCCAGCCATCGGCGAAGTCGGAGGCGAGCTCGGCGATCAGCTGGTTGCCTTCGCGCCGCACAGAACGTAGCCGTGTGTTGATGGTCACCGTGACACCCTTTTCCTGGAAGGCGCGCATGTAGGGCACATGGTTCATCCCGCCCATTTCCGGGGCGAAGAAGCGCTCCGGTGAGACCAGCTCCAGCCTGGCGCCGCTATTGGCGATCAGTTCGGCGGCACCCATGCCCTGATGGCCGCCATTGTCGTCATAGAGCAGCACGTTCTCGGCCGGCTTGACGCTGCCGGCCATGATGTCCCAGCTCGAGGTGACGAGATCGTCGCCCGCTGTCAGAGGCGGGTTCTGCGGCAGGCCGCCGGTGGCGATCACCACCACGTCCGGCGACAGCGCCAGCACGTCGTCCTTGTCCGCCCAGGTATCGTAGCGGATCTCGACGCCGAGCCGGTCGAGTTCGGCCAGGCGCCAGTCGATGATGCCGATCAATTCCTTGCGGCGCGGGTTTTGCGTTGCCAGCCGCACCTGGCCGCCGGCTTGGCTCGATGCTTCCAGCACCGTCACCTGGTGCCCGCGCTCGGCGGCGACGCGCGCCGCCTCCAACCCGCCGGCGCCGGCGCCGACGACGACCACCTTCCGCTTTGGTCCCTTGGTCCTCGGAATAATATGCGGTATCGACGCCTCGCGGCCCGTCGCCGCATTGTGGATGCACAGCGCCTCGCCGCCCTCATAGATGCGGTCGAGGCAATAGGTGGCGCCGACGCAAGGACGGATCTCGTGCTCGCGGCCCTCCATCACTTTTTTGACGATATGCGGGTCGGCAATGTGGGCACGCGTCATGCCGACCATGTCGAGCTTGCCGGTGGCGATGGCGTGACGCGCGGTGGCGACGTCGGAAATCCGCGCCGCGTGGAAGGTCGGGAATTTCGTCGCCGCCCTGATCTCGCCGGCAAAGTCGAGATGCGGCGACGAACGCATGCCGGTCACCGGGATGACCTTGGTCAGCGCCGCGTCGGTCTCGATCGAGCCGCGGATGATGTTGAGGAAATCGACCTTGCCTGAACCAGCCAGCCGCCTGGCGATTTCGACACCCTCCTGTTTCGACAGGCCTTTCTCGAAATCCTCGTCGGCGACCATGCGGATGCCGACGACGAATTTTTGGCCGACCGCGGCACGCACCGCATCGAGCACCATGCCGGTGAAGCGCAAGCGGTTGTCGAGCGAGCCGCCGAAATCATCGTCGCGCTGGTTGGTGGCCGGCGACCAGAAACCGTCCATCAGGTGGCCGTAGGCCTCGAATTCGATGCCGTCGAGGCCGGCAGCCTGGCAGCGCTGGGCGGCCGCCGCGTAGTCGGCGACGATGCGCTCGATGTCCCAGTCCTCGATGGTCTTGGGGAAGGCGCGATGCGCCGATTCGCGCACCGGCGAGGCCGACAGCACCGGCAGCCAGTCGGCCTTGTTCCAGCCGGTACGGCGGCCGAGATGGGTGATCTGTATCATCACCTTGCAATCGTGCTCGTGGCAGGCATCGGCAAGCTCGGCGAGCCATGGCACGATGCGGTCGTCATAGACATGCAGATTGCCAAAAGCGGCCGGGCTGTCGCGCGAGACGATCGCCGAACCGGCGGTCATGGTCAGCGCCATGCCGCCCTTGGCCTTTTCGGCATGGTAGAGCCGGTACCGCTCTTTCGGCATGCCGTCCTCTGAATAGGCCGGCTCATGGCTGGTCGACATCACCCGGTTCTTCAGCGTCAGATGCTTGAGCCGATAGGGCTGGAGGAGCGGGTCGTTGCTAGTCATTGTCTTCCTGCTGTTTCAAATTGTGCTAATGAGCGGCAAATTTTTGTTTTTACGCATGTCGCTGTCCCAAAATCGCTGCGCAGTTTTGGGCGACATGCAGCAAGGAACCTGCTCATGACTGATACGAAAAACCTCACCCAGCTCGGCACCAACGTCGAGGCGCCACAGAGCCCTGAAGCGGCCGTCCTGGAAACCGTGCCGTTTTCGCGCGGCGACGGCCCGCCGGCCATCGTTCGCTTCACCTGCCCGGAATTTACTTCGCTCTGCCCGGTCACCGGCCAGCCGGACTTCGCCCATATCGTCATCGACTACGCACCCGATGCGCTGCTGGTGGAATCGAAGTCGCTCAAGCTGTTCATGACCTCGTTTCGCAACCATGGCGCCTTCCACGAAGAATGCACCGTCATGATCGGCCGCCGCATCATCGCCGCGACCAAGCCATTGTGGTTGCGCATCGGCGGCTACTGGTATCCGCGGGGCGGCATTCCGATCGACGTGTTCTGGCAAACCGGCGCGCCGCCGGAAGGTGTGTGGCTGCCCGACACCGGCGTCGCCCCCTATCGTGGACGCGGCTAATCGGACGGAGCGGCTCATCTGATCCCGGTCCGGCACAGGTTGGTCTCCAGGAAAGGCATCACCGCGTCGCGGTACCGCTGTTGGTCATAGCGATAGAGATCGACATGCCGCGCGCCGTCGAACCACACCAGCTTTGCGTGAGCGCCCGCCGCATCTTTCAACGCCAGTGTCTGGCTGCGAGCGACAAACGGATCCGAATTGCCTGCTAGCAGCAAGATCGGCCGATCAATCGTGCCGATGCGATCGACCGGCCTGACATCCTCTACCCCGAAGCCAAGGCGGAGCTGCATCTGCGCCAAGAGGACGGTCGCCTGTACGTCGCGTAACATAGGCAAGGGCGCTCGCAACGCCGTGGTTTCCAGCAAAGTCGCGTAGAGCTGCTCCAGGACATAGGCATCGGCATGCTCCTGCTGAGCGCCAAACACAAAAGCAGCCGCACCGAGCGACGAACCGATGGCCGCCACCTTGCGACCAGCGAAGCGTTGCCGCGCAAAGGCGAGGATGCGACTGGCGTCCTGCCGTTCGATGTAACCAAAGCCTCTGATATCGCCGCCGCTTTCGCCATGTCCCGACAGATCGAACAGCACGATCGAGTAGCCGCTTTCGAAAAGCAGCTTCGCTCTTGGAACCATGGCCAGCTTGTTTGAACCGCGTCCGTGTAACAGCACGATTGTTCCGCAACTGTCCTGCCGATCCGCCACCCAACCGGCAAGGTCGGGCGCGCCCTCCTGCTTCAGAACGCTGCGCTCCACCGGTAACCCCACAGGCAGCGTGAAGCTTTGCCGAGGCACGCGGGCCACCGCGCGGCTTCCTGCCTCCCAGCTGACAGCGCAGGCCAGGACGCAAACCGCCGCGAATAAAGCAACCACGACAGGACCTCTTCTCATCGATCGGTCACGTGCACTTCGCATCAGTTGAGCGGCAGCCGCCGGTAGCGGCTGGGATTGTTCGGGTCGCTGAAATGGCCCATCGGCCCGTGTTCGGCGAAGTGGCCCGCCCAGCGCTTCATCGAAGCCGGATCGAGTTCGACGCCCAGGCCATGCCCCTCCGGCACGCGCACCGTATTGCCGGTCTGCCGGAATGGGCCGTCCTTGATGACATCGCCGATCTGCCAGCGAAACAGCGACTGCGATGCTTCGGTGATCCACGGTGTCGCCGCCACGACGTGCAAATAAGCCGATGTCATGATGCCGAGATCGTTCGAATAGCACCAGAACCCCTTGCCCATCGCCTCACAGGCGGCGATGAATTTCAGAGTTTTCGACAATCCGCCGAGTGCTGCGAAATTGCAGACGAAGTAATCCGGCGCACCGAGCGCGACTGCCCGCCTGAGATCCGGGATGTGCGTGGAGAACGGAATGCGCGAATGCTGGCGCAGCGCCGCCATCTCCTCGAAGGTCGCGACCGGATCCTCGTAATTGCGGATGTTGAACGGCTCGATCTCGCGCAGCACCCAGCGCGCTGTGGTTAGCGACCACTGCATGTTGGAATCGAGTTTGATCTGCGCCTTGTCGCCAAGCGCCTCGCGCAGCATGCGCACTGTCCTGATCTCGAGCTCGGGATCGCCCATGATCAGCTTGCCCTCGAAGATCGTCGAGCCGTGCTGTTCTCGCATGCCGAGACAGTAGTCGACGATCGCTTCGGCGGTCATCTCGCCGCCGGCTCCGCCTTGAGCGGGGCGAAAGGCGAAATATTCCGAAAACGGAATGTCCTTGCGCACCGCGCCGCCGAGCAGCTTATAGAGCGGCATACCGAAGACCTTGCCTCTTATATCCCACAGCGCCAGGTCGACGGCGCCGAACGCCACCGTGGCTGCGTTCTCGCCGGTGTTGGCGGTGATCTGCCAGGGCGGCACACAGCGCGCCTCGCAGTCGGCGATGTCGAGCGGATCGGCGCCAATCAGCACCGGCGCGATCTCGGCCTTGATCACCTCGCCGAAATGCCACCATGGCGCCTCGCCCAGTCCGACCACGCCTTCGTCCGTCTCGACCTCGATGATCGATTTCGAGGCGCCGCCGTAGAGACCAGCCGTCCACCAGAACGGAGCATCGAGCGGGACGTTGACGTGGGTGACGCGGATGTTGGTGATCTTCATCGGTTCCGTTCTCACTCACACTGGTATTGGCTTAGCGCCCATTCGCCGGTCACCGAGAGAAGGTCCGATATCTTCCAGTCGCCGTCGACTTTCCTGAATTTCCACTCCAGCCGGTGCGGGTTGCCGGCGACGACGAAGGCGACGACGACCTTGGCCTCGTCGCCCTTGATCGCTTCGATGGTCTTCAGGCTTTTGTCGATCTCCGCCTTGTCGTATTCGGAATTGTCGAGCGCCATGTTGGGATCGAGGCATTCGCCCTGCCCCGACTTCCGCAGCGCGTCGCTCTTGTCGAGCACCGACTTTGCCGGGTCGGTGAAATGGCCCCGCTGAGCCGGATCGACCTCGAGCCCGGCATGCTCGTAGAACGGCTTCACCACCGCGGTCGGCGAGCCCGGCTGCACGGGTGCGGCCGGCGCGTTTTCTGCCGGCGGCAAAACTGCCTTCGGCGGTGCCGCACTGTCGGCCGGCGCGTTTGCGGGCGGCGCGCCGAACAGGCCCTGAGCGGCGGCGCTGCTCAATCCGGCCAGCAGGCACGCAGTCGCCAAAAGCCAGGGATGACAGCGGAGCACGGCATCACTCCGGCGACTGCCCGGCCAGGCATTCGAGCGCACTCAGCGTCCGCCCGCTGGTCTTCGAGGTGATGTCGGCGACCTTCCACTGGCCGTCGATCTTCTTCAACGACCAGACCATTTCGCGTTTGGAATCATCCCCTTCCGGAAAAAGGTTGAAGGTCGCCGTCACCTCGGCGCTGTCGCCATCCAGCGTTTCGGCCAGCGTCAGCGTCTTGGCCACGGTCTTCTCGTCATAGTCCTGCGCATCGAGACCAGGGGCGAAGTCGATGCAGGGAACTTCATCCGGATGGTTCTTTGCCGCATTGTCGTTCAGTTCGAACAGTTTCGTCACCGGTGCGGTGAAGCGGTCGCGATATTGCGCATCGGCCTCGAATTTGACCGACGGGACATAAAAGAACTTCACGGCATTGGCAGCAGGGCCGGCAAACGCGGCCGCCGGCAAGGCCATCGAAAGCGCGGCAACAAAAAGTGGCAGTTTCATGCGTGTCCCCGATTGTTCACTGACGGAAGCTATCAGTACCACGCATCTTGCCCGTCAGCTTTCTTGCGGTCCATGAAATCCTGCAACGCGTCCTCTGCTGGCAACTCAGGCGTTCAGCCAGACGTTCTGGAGATCCATTTCGAAGGTTTGGTGCACACCGTAGTTCTTCACCTTCTCGTTCATGTGGCTGAACAGCTTCTGCCAGAACGGCTGAATGATGACGCCCGAATCCTGCAGGATCTGCTGGATGTCCTTCATGACCTCGCGGCGTTTCTCGACGTCGATGAGCGAGAGAGCCTGCTTGAGCTTGGCGTCAAAATCAGGGTTCGAGTAGCCGGTTTCGTTCCAGGCCTCGCCGGTGCGATAGCCGAGCGCCAACACCTGGACGCCAAGCGGGCGCATGTACCAGATGGTCATGGAATAAGGATATTTCGTCCAGTCGTTCCAGAAGGTCGAACCCGGCAGCACCGTGCGCTTCACTTTGATCCCGGCATCGCGCAACTGGCCGGCAATCGCGTCGCCGGTGTTCTTTTGCCAATCGTCCTCGACGGTGATCAGTTCATGCTCGAAGTCGGCCTGCCCGGCCTCCGCCATCAGCTTCTTGGCGCCCGCTGCGTCGCGTGTCTTCTTGGGCAGCGCGTAGTATTCCGGATGAATCGGGCTGACGTGGTGGTTTTCACCGACGGTGCCTCGCCCGGCATAGCCAAGTTCGAGCACCGCATTGTTGTCGACGGCCATCTGGAGGGCGTTGCGGACCCGCTTGTCATCGTAGGGTTTGTGCGTGATGTTGGTGCGGGCAACGAGCGTGGTCGCTGTCGCGACCTCCGATTTCACCAGCCCCATCTTGTCGAGGATGTCTATGAAGTCGGCAGGCGTCTCGAAGTTGAGATCGATTTCGCCGGAGTCGAATGCGTTTACGGACGCATTGAAATCGGTTCCGTAGTCGATGAATTCGACGCCGTCGAGAAGCGCTTCACCGCCCCACCATTTGCCATTTTCGCGACGTTTGACGACCGCTTTCTGGCCGACCGCATAAGACACCAGCTCGAACGGCCCGGTGCCAACCGGCTTCTCGATCGGATTGGCGCCGTCGGCGTCGAAGTTGCGATGGACCACCAGCGCCGGATAGTCGGTGAAGTTCGGGATCAGCGAGATGTCCGGTTCGTTCAGCTTCAGCTTCACCGTGTTGTCGTCGACCTTGGTGATCGCCCCTTCCCTGGCCTTGCCGGTCTTTGCATCGATCAGCGCACCGACGCGCGCGGCCATAGAATTGCCGGCGGCAGCCTTCTCGCACCAGCGCGTCAGATTGTAGACCACGTCATCGGCGCTAAAAGCATCGCCGTTGTTCCAGGCGATGCCCTTGCGAACATGCAGCACATATTCGGTGGCGTCGTCGTTGACCTCCCAGCTTTCGAGCAGAACCGGCTCGAAAGTGAACTGGCGCGTGTAGCGGACAAGCGGCTCCAGCCAGCAGCGTGAAATGTTCGCGAGTTCCACCCAGTCGTAGGTGCGCGGATCCTTTTGTGCCTTCACCGACATCGAAACGTGGAGCGTGCCGCCTTTCTTCGGCTCTTCAGCCAAAGCCCGCTGCGGCATGGCAAGGCCGATCATGCCGTAGGCAAAGGCCGTCGATGCGCCGAAGGCGCTTGCCAGAGCCAGAAACTCGCGCCGATCCACACGACCTGCACGCGCCTCGCTGGCCATCGCTTCGATGGCGCTCGGCACCCGATCACCGTTGCTTCTGAAGAGTGTCATTTTTTCCTCCGTTATGGTTCCCATCGGGTCTTCGCCCGTTATCAACTAACGCTGTCCGGCAGTTTCTCCTCGCGCCGCGCAATCAAATCTTTGAGACCATCGGCGATGCCCTCATCGAGCTTCGGCTCCTCGTAATCGGCGAGCATGTTGCGCGCTTTCTCGCGGCCGCGGGTGTCGTGGTCCTTTGCTCCTTCCGCCTTCCACTGTTCGAACGAATTGAAGTCCATGATGCTCGGTATGAAGAAGGCGGACTCGAAATGTTCGAGCGTGTGCTGGGTGCCGAGGAAATGGCCCTGCGGTCCGACCTCGCGGATAGCCGCCATAGCCTCCTTGAAATCGTCGAATGGCAGCCCGCCGGCATATTTGTACCAGCCGACAAGCTGCTCGCAGTCGGTGGCAAATTTCGAATAGCCGCAGGTCAGGCCGGCCTCGAGCCAACCGGCGGAGTGCCAGATGTAGTTGGCGCCGGCAAGGATGGCGGCATGCATCAGCATGTTCGCCTCGTAGCCCGCCTGGGCGTCGTTCAGCTTCGAGCCGACATGGAAACCGGACGTGCGCCACGGCAGCCGATACTTCCGCGCCAGCGCGCCCATGAGATACATCATCTGGGCCGCCTCCGGCGTGCCGCCCATGGGAGCGCCGGTCTTCATGTCGACCGTCACCATGAACTGTCCGTAGATCTGCGGCGAACCCGGACGCAACAGCTGTGTGAACGCGACACCCGCCAGCGCTTCGGCATTGACCTGCGCGACCGCACCGACGGCAGAGGCCGAAGTCGAGGCGCCGCAAAGAGCGAAGGGCGCGAGGATCAGCGGCTGGTTGTGGCGCGCATAGACTTTCATCGCGTCCAGCATGGTGGCATCCCAGACCAGCGGCGAATTGCAGTTGGTGATCGCCACCAGGACCGGGTTGTCGCGGACATAGTCCTCGCCGAACACGATGCCCGCCATCGCCATCGTGTCTTCGGCCCGATCCCTGGACGTCACGATGCCCATGAACGGCTTGTCGGAGTGCTTCAGCGCCGAATGGATGATGTGGAGGTGACGCTTCGGCACTGGAATTTCCATCGGCTCGCAGATGATCGAGCTCGACGAGTGCAGCGCCGGCGCCATGTAGGCGAGCTTGTGGAAATTGTGGAGGTCGGCGAGTGTGCCGTAGCGCCTGTTGTTGTCGAGGTCGCGCACGTATGGCGCGCCATACATCGGCACGAAGATGGAGTTGTTGCCGCCCACACGTACCGAACGCTGGGGATTCCTCGCATTGAGCGTAAATTCCGACGGGACCTTCGAGATGAGCTCCATGAGCAGGGCGCGGTCGATGCGGACCCTTGTCTCCGAGACATCGGCGCCCGCCGCCTTCCACATTGCGATCGCCTCGTCGTCGCGGAACTCGCATCCCACCTCTTCGAGGATCGAGAGCGATTCCTGGTGGATCAGTTCCACCGCCTCGTCCGGAACCATCTGATACACCGGAATCTTGCGGACCAGGGTCGGAAATGACGCAACGGGTGCGCCTCGCAGCGCCTTGCGCCCCAGGCGGCCACCCGCGCGACGATTGGTATGTTCGCTCACTTCAACGGCCGGTGCGTTCATGGAGGCTCCATCTTCCTGTCTCGACCAATCTAGCCAGACAAAATGCAGCTGTGACGCTGGAAAATCCTGATCTCTTGTATAAGGTCAGCTTATGCGAAGCTTGCGCCACCTGCTGCCGTCGGCGGGCAGCCTGATCGTTTTCGAGGCCGCCGGGCGGCTGTCGAGCTTTACCGCCGCCGGACGGGAGCTCGGCATGACGCAGGCTGCCGTGTCCTATGCGATCCGCGGGCTCGAAGAACAGCTCGGCGCCAAACTCTTCCAGCGCCGCCACCGGCAAGTCAGCCTTACCGAGGCCGGCGACCGCTTCCATGCCGACGTCTCGCTCGGCCTGTCGCACATTCGCAAGTCGGCGGAGGATCTGCGCCAGATCGCCGTCGGCGCGCATGTGACGCTCGCCGCCTCGACCGCCTTCGCCTCATTCTGGATGATGCCGCGCCTGCAGCAGTTTCGCGACGAATTGCCGGGCATCGACCTGCGCATCCAGACCGCCGACCGCGATCTCGACATCATCGCCGAGGACATCCCGCTCGGCGTCCGCGGCGGCGAGCCCAGGGAATGGCCGGATTATCATTCCCTGCCGCTGGCCGATGAAGTGATATTCCCCGTCGCCGGCGCGAGTTATGTGGCCCGGTTCGGGCTGCCGGAGCGTGTCGCGGACCTTCAATCGCACCGCCTCATCCATCTCGAAGAGCCGTTTCGCGAGGCCGCGAGCTGGGACGAGTGGTTCGCCTCGGCCGGTGTCGACATCGCCGATGCCGGACGTGGCTTGCGCATCAACGACTATGCGCTGGTGATCCAGGCAGTCATGGAAGGGCAAGGCATCGCGCTCGGCTGGGGTCACCTCGCCGAGCGGCTGCTGGCATCAGGGCTGCTGGTGCGCGTCACCGGCCACACGATGACGACCGGCAAGGGCTTTCATGTCATCTGGTCGAGGAACCGCGAGCTCAGCGACAACGCCCGCAAGGTACGGGACTGGCTGGCGGCGCAAGCATGAGGCTATCCCATCAATGCCCCGGTCAAACCGTCACGACAATCTTGCCGAATTGTTCGTTCGCTTCGAGATAACGATGCGCCTCGACGATCTGGTCGAACGGAAAGGTTCTGGCGATTGCCGGCTTCAGCGAACCCGAGCTTAGTCCGTCAAGGATGAACGCCTTGGCGGCCTGCAGCCGGACCGGATCGCGCACGATCTCATGCATGAGATAACCGCGCAGCGTCAGTGTCTTCGCCAGCACTGCAGGTAGCGGAAAGGGTGTCGGGTCGAGGCTCAAGCCGCCATATTCGATGAGAATGCCACCCGCTGCCATCACTGCCGTCAGAGGCTCGAAAATCGGACCGCCGACGGCGTCGAACACCACGCGCACGCCGTCCGGGCCGGCGATTTGCTTCAGCCTGGCCTCCAGATCTTCTTCCGCCGAAGCGATGACGTGGGCCGCGCCGAATGCAACCAAAGCCCGCTTCTTGGCAGACGTCCGTGTGACCGCGATCGGGGTCGCGCCAACCAGGTTGGCGATCTGGATCGCCGCAAGTCCGACACTGCTCGAGGCCGCAGTGATAACAACAAAGTCGTCCCGGCCAAGTTGGGCAATGTCGATCAGCGCACCATAGGCCGTGAGATATTGCATCCACGCGGCGGCGGCCTCTTCCCAGCTCAGCGCCGGCGGGTGCTTGACGACGAGCTCGGCGGGGTATGTGGCAATCTCACCATAGGCAGGCCAGCGGACCATCGACAATGGCGGCACGATGCTGACGGCATCGCCCGGCGCAAAACCGCTCACGCCTTGGCCGACCACCTCGACGATCCCCGCCGCCTCAAGCCCAAGACCCGAAGGTAAGGGCGCGGTCTGGATGTATCTGCCTGAACGGAGCAGCGCCTCGGCCCGGTTGAGACCCAACGCCTTGACACGGATCTGGACCTCGCCTCGCCCGGGCGCAGGCATGTCGACATTCTCGATGCGCAGAACCTCGGGACCACCAAGCTCATGAAAACGAACGACACGCGCCATCGGTCACAACTCCAAAATATTTGAACTGAATCAGCTATGCCAGTGGCGATCAGGCGGATAAATAGCCGCTTGAGTAGATCAGCAGAAACTGTAGGTTTTGAATATGGATCGCCTTACGAGCATGGCCGTGTTCGTCAAAGCCGTCGACCTTGGCTCGTTCGCGGCCGCGGCGGCCGCTCTCGATCTGTCCGGGCCGATGGTCGGCAAACATGTCCGGTTTCTCGAGGAGCGCCTGAGCGTGCGCCTCATCAACCGGACCACACGCCGCCAAAGCCTGACGGATTTCGGGCGCGCCTATTACGAACGCTGCCGGCTGGTGCTTGCCGAAGCGGAGGCCGCGGATGCACTCGCCGCCGACCAGCTTGCCGAACCGCGCGGAAAGCTGCGCGTGCTCATGCCGGTGCATTTCGGCCGGCGCTGCGTTGCCCCGATCCTGTTCGGGCTTGCGCAGCAATATCCGGCGCTGGAACTTGATCTGTCGTTCAGCGACACCCTCGCCGACCTCGCCGAGGACGGCTGCGATCTTGCCATTAGAACGGGCGACCTGGAGGACCAGGCCGAGGCAATGGCGCGTCGCATCGCGCGCCAGCACATGGTCGTCTGCGCGTCGCCGTCCTATCTCGACCGGCACGGCCAGCCGCAGGAAATAGATGACCTGGGCCGCCATCACGCGATCATCTACCGCCGTTCCGGGCGCGCCGTTCAGCCGTGGCTGTTTCCGCGCAACGGCCAGCCCGCGATGGAGATCCGGCCCGTCAGCAGATTGCGGCTCGACGATCTCGATGCCATTGCCGATGCCGCGGCCGCTGGCATGGGGCTCGCCTGGCTGCCGTACTGGCTGGTTCGCCGGCGCATCCAGGCAGGCGCGCTTGTCCTGCTATTGCCGGAACAATCCCGGTTTCTCTACGACGTTCATGCCCTTTGGTTGCAGACGCCTCATCTGCCGATGAAAGTCCGCCTTGCCGTCGATGCACTGGCGGCAGCGCTGCCCAAGCTCCTGAGTTGAAGGCACGCTCGCGGTCAGCTGCGCGGATTTCCTCGAGAACGACCCGACGATTGAACAATAATCTATATGGTAAGATTTCGAATATACAGGAGGTAAACCAGAACAACTGTTAGCGATATTGAAATAATCGTCCAAATAGTGAACAAAATTACTCTTGCAATACGACTCTTTCGACGCTGTATCCATCGAGCGAACTTTACCATTAAGTAATCTAGGATGACGTCCAAATGTCGCCTCCAACGGCCATTCGCTTCAGATTTTGGCCTTCGCCCGACTAAATCCACTAAGTCAATTGGGGGCCAAGCCCATTCACTTCAACAATTTTCCTATCTCTACATCGTGGCGGGACAGCACCCCCCTCTGGCCTGCCGGCCATCTCCCCCGCAAGGGGGGAGATTGGCGGTTCATGCGTCCCGCCAACCTTTGAGACATTGGAGACTGGCGGAGGCCGAGGCGACATCCGATCTCCCCCCTTGCGGGGGAGATGGCCGGCAGGCCAGAGGGGGGTGGGACGGAGCGCAACGGAGCAGTCTCCCTGCCTTGCAACAATCAACGCTATTCTCCCCCTCCCGCATCGGCCACGAATCCGCCTATAGTGCTGCCATGCCCATCCGCCAGCTTTCCGAAACGATGATCAACCAGATCGCCGCCGGCGAAGTCATCGAGCGTCCGGCAAGCGTGGTCAAGGAACTGGTCGAGAACGCGCTCGATGCCGGCGCTACCAGAGTCGAGATCGTCACCGCCGGCGGCGGGCTGAACCTGATCCGCGTCAGCGATGACGGCTCGGGCATTCCGGAAAAGGAACTGGCGCTGGCGATCGCGCGCCATTGCACCTCCAAGCTCGCCGACGACATTCACGACATCCGCTCGCTCGGCTTTCGCGGCGAGGCCTTGCCTTCGATCGGCTCGGTGGCGCGGCTGTCGATCCGCTCGCGCACCGTGTCCAGTGACAACGCCGCCGAGATCGGCATCGACGGCGGTCGCGTCTCCGCCGTCAGGCCGGCCGCCGCCAATCGCGGCACCACGGTCGAGGTGCGCGACCTGTTCTTCGCCACGCCGGCGCGGCTCAAATTCATGAAGGGCGAGCGCGCCGAAAGCTCGGCCATCGGCGACGTGGTCAAGCGCATCGCCATCGCCTTCCCCGCCGTGCGCTTCACTCTGGCCGGCCCGGACCGCTCGACGCTGGAACTGCCGGCGACCGACGACAGCCCGGAAGGCCGGCTGCGCCGGGTGGCACAGGTGATGGGCGCCGACTTTCCGGACAATGCGATCGCCATCGACGCGATGCGGGACGGCGTGCACCTCGCCGGCCATGTCTCGGTCCCCTCCTTCACCCGCGCCAACGCGCTACAGCAATACGCCTATGTCAACGGCCGCCCGGTGCGTGACAAATTGATCGCCGGCGCCATTCGCGGCGCCTTCGCCGACGTGCTGCCGCGCGACCGCCATGCCGTCACCGTGCTATTCCTGACGCTCGATCCGGCGATCGTCGACGTCAACGTCCACCCGGCCAAGGCAGACGTGCGCTTCCGCGACCCGGGGCTGGTGCGCGGGCTGATCGTCGGCGCCATCCGTGAAGCACTGGCCCATGCCGGCATCCGCGCCGCCACCACGGGGGCCGCCGGCATGATGGCGGCGTTCCGGCCAGGCGCGGCATCCTATGCGCATGGCGGGCCGGCCAACGGTCACCGCAGTTACGAGGCCGCCTATCGGGCCTCAGGCTTTGCCGGGTTCGATCCGGCCCGTTCGCCGCAGCGGCCGCTCGCTATGGGCGGCGGCTTGGGCGAGGACGAGCAGGCGGCGTTCGATGCCGGGCCGCTGCACAGTGCCGACGCGCGCGCCGGACAGGACCAGGCGGCAGAGACGCTGCTCGGCACGGCATTGGGCGCGGCGCGCGCACAAGTGCATGAGAACTACATCGTCGCCCAGACTAGGGATTCGCTCGTCATCGTCGACCAGCATGCGGCGCATGAGCGGCTGGTCTATGAGGCCTTGAAAAATGCGCTGCACTCACGCGCGGTGCCGTCACAGATGTTGCTGCTGCCCGAAATCGTCGATCTGTCGGAGGAAGATGCCGAGCGGCTCGCCATGCACTCCGAGACGCTGGCCCGCTTCGGCCTCGGCATCGAGCGCTTCGGCCCCGGTGCCGTCGCGGTGCGCGAGACGCCGTCGATGCTTGGTGAGACCAACGTCCAGCAGCTGGTGCGCGACCTCGCCGACGAGATCGCCGACAACGATACGGTCGACACGCTGAAGGAGCGGCTGGACAAAATAGCCGCGACCATGGCCTGCCACGGCTCGGTGCGTTCCGGCCGTCTGCTCAAGCCCGAAGAGATGAACGCGCTGCTGCGCCAGATGGAGGCGACGCCCGGCTCCGGCACCTGCAACCACGGCCGCCCCACCTACATCGAGCTCAAGCTGTCGGATATCGAGAGGCTGTTCGGCAGGCGGTAAGCCTTACCCTGCGCAATGCCAAGCGGGCACCCGCTCAGTTCACCAATTTATGATACTTTTTGGTTTTAGGAGAGAAAGCATAGTCCATGCTATAGCCGGCGCCGCCGCCGCGAAAGCTTACAGAAATAATCTCGACGGTTTTTTCCGTGTGTTTTTGAACGTTCATATAGATTGGTGTCATCAGCATACCCGCGTCGCAATCTTCGTCATCGAAAACGATCTCTTGAACGACTTTCTTGCTGCGCTTGCTGATGACTAGCAACTTTTCCATGCAAATGCCGGCGTCGGTTTTCGCGTAGATTCCCGCAAATCTATCGGTGGCGGTCTGCGCCCAGAACGGGATCTCAACGGTTCCATCAATCTTCCCGTCGCCGGTATCGTCCAGGCTCGCAACTTTCTTGAGCGTAACGGGATGTTTGTCCGCACCCTTGCTCCATGCCCCCGTTGCACCGCTTTCACCAATGTCCAGAGAAAATGGGCATCCAGTAGTGTCGACGGGCGTTTTCGATCCCATGACCAGGACCCGGTCGAATTCCTTGTCGTCCGCAACCTCGCAAAGGGACACGCTGGTGCCGTTGATCTTGCCGTACACGGCTATCGGGCTTTGCTTCGCGTCGTAGAAATAGCTCCCCTCGACCGTAATCCCGCTGCCGAAACTGTCATTCCTCTGCAGCGACAGATGGACTGGGTTAGGCCCAATGAAACCTTCGTAATTTTCGACCTGATACCAACCCGCGGCGGCTTTTTGGCTGAGCAGCAGCAAGAAAAACACTGCGGAGATAAACTGCATTCCCATGTCGACCCTTACTGCGCTTCGCCAACGCGATCAACATAGACACCCGCCTGGCTCGTGTCTGCATCGCAATGGCCGTCAGTAGCCGGTTTGAGTCGGCAAAAGGCCTCAACCATCTGATTCATCTCTTCAAATTCACCACGATGACGCCACCAAGCGCCAGCGCGCCGCCGATGATGCCGAGCACTGTCGGCACTTCGCCCAGCCAGAAGAAGCCGATCAGCGTCGCGACCGGCGAGACCAGGTAGAGGAAATTGGAAGCGCGCGCGGCGGGCAGCCGGGAAAGTGCTGTTGCCCACGCGGCATAGGCGATGAGGCTGGGCACGATGCCAAGAAAGATGACCGCGCCGAGCCCGGCGGTGTCGGCGACCGCCGCCTGCGCCAGACCGCTCGGCAGGAAGGGCGACAGGCAGAGCGCGCCAAGCACCATGTTCGAGGCAGAGATCGTCAGCGGGTGGTGGCGGCCAAACAGCGGCTTCTGGACGATGGTGTTGACGGCCGAGCACAATGCCGAGCCGAGGACAAGCAGCGCACCACTGTTGAAATGGAGCCCTTGCCCCTCGCCCATGGCGATGATGCCGATACCGGCGAAGGACAGGAATGTGCCGGCCCAGGCCAGGCCCGAGAAGCGTTCGCCGAGCAGCGCCATGGCCATGATGGCGGTGAAGATCGGACTGACATTGATGATGAAGCCGGCGGCACCGGCCGAAACGGTCAGTTCACCGAAATTGAGCATCACCGTGTACAGCGCGACGAAGACGGCGCCACCGAAGACAAAGCGCCAGAGTTCATCGAGCCTGGGCAGTGCCGGCCGCTTGACAGCGAGAAAGATCGCCGCCGGAACCGCGGCGATGGCAAAGCGCAGCGCGCCAAGTTCCAGCGGCCCGAAAGCGGCAAGGCCGGCGCGGATCGCCGGAAAGGCCGAGGCCCAGCCGACCACCGTCAGCGCCACCGCGATGGCAGCCGCGGCATCCATGCGCTGTGTCGTATTCAACGTGCCGGTGTAAGCGCTCATCTGGGTGTCCTCGCGATCCAATGCCATGAAGTAGAGAAACGCTATTGCGGGTCGGTTGACAAACGAACAAATCGAGGATCACCTGTGACTATGGATCACAGCTTAGACCCGATGCTGCCGCTCGAAACGCTGCGCGCCTTCGACGCCGCGGCTCGGACCGGCAGCTTTTCGGCTGCGGCCGAGAAGCTCAATATCACCCATGGCGCCGTCAGCCGGCAGATCGCCAAGCTCGAGGGTTGGCTCGGGCTGAAAGTCTTCGACCGCGGCGCGCGCGGCGTCTCGCTGACCGTCGAAGGCAACCGCCTGCATCTGCGCACCACCGAAGCCTTCGCCCTGATCGCCAGCAATTCGGATCGCTGGGTTGAGCCGCGCGGCACGGCGGTGGTGCGGCTGACCTCGATCCCCTCGGTCAGCGGGCTGTGGCTGATGCCGCGCATGGCGGCGCTGGAGAATCACCCGTCCAAGCTGCGGATCATGCTCGACGTCGACATCCGCCAGGGCGATCTTGCCGACGAAGGCATCGACCTGTCGATCCGCTGCGGGCGCGGCCGCATTCCGGGCCGGATCTCGGTGCAGCTTTTCGAAGAATATGTGTTCCCGGTCGCCTCGCCGGAATTGGCCAGGGAGATCGGCCGCGGAGATCCTGCCCGGCTGCTCGAATTTCCGGTGATCAACGATTCCGACGCTTCGGCCTGGCGCGCCTGGTTTGCGGCGCAGGAGATGGACTATCGGCCGCGGCCGCACGACCGCCGTTTCGAGGACTACAACCTCGTGCTCGACGCCGCCGCGCACGGGCTCGGCATTGCGCTGGCACGTCCGCCGTTGACGGTGGACCAATTGAAGTCGGGCCGCATCGTCGCCGTCGACGAACGCAGCGTTCTCAGCCCGATATCCTACTGGCTCGACCGGCCGCTGGGGCGGCCGCGCGCAGCCGCCGCCGAGCTCGCCCGGCGCATCGCCGTCCAGGCAGGGCTGCCAGCGGAGAAGATCGAGCAGTTTATCACGGCCGAGGAAGGAGATGCCTAAGACGCGTCGCGTTCGACCGGCATCATGCGACGTGCTTCAGGTTCTTGTGTTTATGCATGTCGCGCAAAACCGCCGCACACTTTGCGCGACATGCATTGGCATTCGCTTTGCCGGCTTGTTTGAGCAAGTGTCACCAGAAACAGAACCAGGCAAGGCCAACCAAGCTTGACCTCGCCGCAATTTGTGGCGATGACATCGTCATGAATTTCGGCACCACCCCATGATGAACCGTTTCGAAGGTCCCGGCGGCAAGGAAGCCCGCATCCGCTATCTCGATGGCGACTTCCAGGTGACCAGCCCCGGCGCCTTCGTGCGCTGCGCGGTGACCGGCGAGAGCATCCCGCTCGACGAGCTCAAATACTGGAGTGTCGCCAGGCAGGAACCCTATGTGAATGCCGCCGCCTCGCTGCGCCGCGAGATCGAAGCGCATCCGGAACTGCGCCGCCGACGCTAGTCTAGCGCAGATGGGGAGTCGCCCCGTTGCGATCCTGCGCCCTCTGCCCCCCGGGTCAGGCCGGCAACACCGAAACTTTAGAGCCTATCTTGAAATAAAAAACCCGCCTCAGGCTCGAAGGCGGGTCACCGGCGAATCATCACCATACCGAAATCAGTAGCATAGCTGCCGGCACAAAGCAAGAACAAAATACGCTCGACCGGCGGAAAGCTGCAAATTCCAGTCCTACACCGCCTCGGTGCTCAAGCTGCTGATCGACCCCTCAGCCTGCGCTGCCGCCAGGCATCCAGCGTCTCGTCGATAATGCGCTGCGGCACGTGGTCAAGCTCGAACACAGTGTCGATCTTCAGCACATCGAGCCCGTCGAGGAATTCTGGCGGTGCTGCGCCGTGACGCAGGCGGGCAGCGTCCTTGGCGGTGGTAATGAGGCCAAGCCCGGCTTTACGTGCTGTCGCCGCCAATTCGGCAAGCTCGTCCGCACTGTAGAAATGATGGTCTGGAAATGGTCGGGTCAGCGCAAGCTCGCCCCCGGCCTCGCTTACGGTGTCGAAAAACCTGTCGGGATGACCGATGCCGGCGAACGCCAGGAACCGCCTGCCGGCCAGCGTCACCTTGCTGCTCGGCACGGTATGCGCCTCGAAGATCGGCCTGCCGGCGCGCGCTGCCTGGCGCACAACCGTATCGGCCGCTGTGCCCTCGCCCATTTTCAGCAAGGCGCTGGTGAAGACCAATTGGTCGACGATGTTTGCCCGCAGCGGCCCACCGGGGATGACGCGGCCATTGCCGATGCCATGGCGCGCGTCGACGACGACGAGCGCATAGTCGATGTGGATGCGCGCGCTCTGAAAACCGTCATCCATGATCAGGAAATCGCAGCCGAGCTTCTCCAGCAGAAGCCTGGCGCCGGCGGCCCGATTCGGCGTCACCGCGACCGGCGCGTGTTCGGCCAGAAGCAGCGGCTCGTCGCCGACATGCTTGGCGGCGTCGTGGTGCGGATCGACGATATGCGGCTGCGCGAAGGAGCCGCCATGGCCGCGTGACAGGAAACCCGGATTGAGCTGCATGCGCCGGGCCTGCTCGGCCAATGCGATGGCCACCGGCGTCTTGCCGGTGCCGCCGACGGTGAAGTTGCCGACGCAGAGCACCGGCGCCTCGACCTTTTCGCGCGGTGCATGCCGCATGCGGCGACCGGCGACAAGCGCATAGATGGCGGAGAGCGGCGACAGCGCCGTGACCCGCCAGTCGGGCTCTTCCCACCAGAAGGGCGGCGCTTCCGAGGTCACGTCAGCGCCCGTTCGCGCCCTTCAGGCGCGACTTGACGACCAGCGGCTGGATATAGGGCTCGAGCGACCTGAGCGTATGTGCCAGCGCACCGCGCATCTCGTCGACGGTCGCCGCGCCCGCCGCCATCATCTCATGGCGGGCCGCCTCGTTGGTCAAAAGGAAATTGACGGCGCCGGCCAGCATATCGCGGTCGCGCACCAGCTTAGCGCCGCCGCTATCGAGCAGGCGCTGATAGGCCTCGCGAAAATTCTGGACATTGCGGCCGGCAAGCACCGCCGTCTCCAGCATGGCCGGTTCCAGCGGGTTCTGACCGCCCTCGGAAGTCAGCGAACGGCCGACAAAGGCGATTTCCGTCAGTCTCAGATAAAGCCCCATTTCGCCGATCGTGTCGCCGAGCAGTATATCGGTGTCGGCAGTGATCCTGTCGCCCTTGCTGCGCTGCGCCAGCTTCAGGCCCATGCCGGAAATCTGGGCGGCCAGCTGCCCGGCGCGATCGGGATGGCGCGGCACGATGATCGTCAAAAGCCCGTGGTGGCGCTTGTGCAGCATCGCATGAACTTCGGCGGCGACCGCCTCTTCGCCATCATGGGTCGAGATCGCCGCCCAGGTCGGGCGACCGCCGATCTGGCGTTTCAGCGCCGCCAGTGCTCGCTCGTCGGCCGGCGGCGGCGCGGTGTCGACCTTGAGATTGCCGGACACGGTGACCGGCCGGGCGCCGAGCGAAAGGAAGCGCTCGCCATCGAGATCCGATTGGGCAACGACATGGGCGAGATTTTCGAACAATGCTTCGGCAATGTTGGCGCGCTTCTTCCAGGATTTGAAAGAGCGGTCGGACAGCCTGCCGTTGACCAGAACCTGCGGCACGCGGCGGGCGCCGAGTTCCAGGATGGTCATCGGCCAGATCTCCGATTCGGCGATGATCGCCAGGTCCGGCTGCCAATGGTCGAGGAAGCGGCTGACCGCCGGCTTGAGGTCGAGCGGCACATATTGGTGGATGATGCGGTCGCCCAGCCGTTCTTCGGCGACCTGCGCCGAGGTGACGGTGCCTGTGGTCAGCACGATGTTGACGCCGTAATCGAGAATGCTCTCGACCAGCGGCACGACGGCGATGGTCTCGCCGACGCTGGCTGCATGGATCCAGATCACCGGGCCTTCGGGGCGCTCGCGTCCGGCGACGCCGTAGCGTTCACGCCGGCGAATGCGGTCCTCCTTGCCTCTGGATGTGCGCCAGGCGACGTAAGGTCCGACCAGCGGGTAAGCGGCGGCGCCGGCGAAACGGTATGCCGTCAGGAAGGCGCGCGCCCAGCGCATACTCATTTCGAACCGTCCACAAGGCGATAGGCCTCGGCAGTCGCGGCATTGAGCGAGGCCGTGACCTCCTGGCGCTTGCGTTCCATTTCCGCGGCGTCGGCGTTGGCCGGCACGAAGACAGGCGTGCCGACGACGATCGAGGAGCGGCCGAAGGGCAAGTTGATCGTCGTCTTGTCCCAGCTGCCCTCGATCACCTTGCGGCGGCTGGTGGCTATCGCGGCAGGCAGGATCGGCCGGCCGGACAGCCGCGCCAGGAGGACGACACCGAGCCCCGCATCGCGCGGCGTGCCGTGGGGAATATCAGCAATCATGGCGACATTCTTACCGGTGGCGAGCGACTTTTTGAGGGCGATGAGCGCCTTGGCCCCGCCCTTGTCGAGATGCCTTGCGCTTTCACGCCCGCCAGAGCCGCGCACCGCCTCGATGCCGAATTTCTCGACCATCAGCGCGTTGAGCTCGGCATCGGCGCTGCGCGACACCATGGCAACCAGCGGCCGTCCCTTGGGATAATAGGCCGGGGTCAGCAAATGCTGGCCGTGCCAAAGCGCGATGATGCCAGGCTCGAGCTGCGCATAGGCGCCGCCGGAAAACTTGGCCGATCCGTCGACCATGCGGTTGGTCAAGCGGACAAGGCGGACGAAATACGCAAACAGCGCGGCAAGCGCATTCTTGACGAATCGCGACTGCGCCAGCGGTTCGCGGATCTTGCGCCAGAACGTCTTCGGCTTGCGACGTCTGACCGCCGACCGCGGGGCTGAACGCTTGACCGCTTCATGGTTCATCGATGTCAACCGACAGCCTTGTTTTCGGGGTCGAGCAGGCGGTGCAGGTGAACGACGAAATAGCGCATATGGGCATTGTCGACACTAGCTTGCGCCTTGGCCTTCCAGACGGCGTGCGCCGATTGATAGTCCGGATAAATGCCGACGATGTCGAGCGCGTCGAGATCGCGGAATTCGGTGCCGCCCAGCTTCTTGAGTTCGCCGCCGAACACCAGGTGCAAAAGCTGTTTCTTTCCGTCTTCAGCGGCCATGTCGATCCTTCACATATCGTGAGTTTGGGACAGGTCTAGACCAAAGCCGCCGACTTTGGAACTATTGATAATGTTCAATTGTCCAGCCCGGCGATGACGCCGGCGAGCACGGCGAGGAGTTCGCCGCTGCCGGCGGCGAGCGGTCCGTGACGGATCACTTCGCCGGCATAGAGCGGCGCGCGGCCGTGCCGATCGAGCACGGCGCCGCCTGCCTCGCGCAGGATGAGATCGGCCGCGGCGATGTCCCAGTCATGCGCGTTGGCCTTGACGAAGGTGGCATCGAGCTGGCCGCCGGCGATCATGGCCAGCCGGTAGGCGAGCGACGGAATATAGGGCACCCGCTTCAGCCGTTTGTGCCATTTCGCCGGCAGCAGGTCGATCATCGGCTTCGGTCCGGCGATTTCGGCCGTTTCCGCCGGCGGACGCACGCTGATGCGCTTGCCATTCAGGAACGCGCCCTCGCCGGGCAGCGCCCAATAGATCTCGCCCTTCGCCGGGCAGTCGAGCACGCCGGCAAGCGTGCGGCCGTTCTCGACCACCGCGACGCTGACGCACCATGTGGGCAAGCCCTCGAGGAAGCCGCGCGTGCCGTCGATCGGATCGACGACGAAGGTGCGGCGCGCGATAAGCCTTACCGGGTCGTCGACGGTTTCCTCGGACAGCCAGCCATAGTCCGGCCGGGCCGCCAGCAAGGTTTCGCGCAGATATTTGTCGGCGGCGTGATCGGCTTCGCTGACCGGCGAGGTGCCGCCCTTCATCCACACCTGCGGATTGTTGTTGAAGTACTGCATGACGATGAGCCCTGCCTCGCGGGCAGCGTCGAGCAGCAGCTGCAGGTCTTCAGTAGCGCCGGCCGAGACGGCCGGATCAAGCTCCGGCAAGGGTCATTCCTTCGATCAAAAGCGTGGGCGCGGCAGTGCCGAAATTGCGGTCGAGATCGCTCGCCGGAACCATGTTGAGGAACATGGTTTTCAAATTGGAGGCGATGGTCACCTCGGCGACGGGATAGGCCAGCTCGCCGTTATCGATCCAGAAGCCGGAAGCGCCGCGGCTATATTCGCCCGTCACCATGTCGACGCCCTGGCCGAACACTTCGGTGACGTAGAAGCCGGTCTTGAGCGACTTGATCAGCTCTTCCGGCGTCCGTTCGCCAGGCTCGATTGCAAGATTGGTCGATGACGGGGAGACCGACGAGCCGTTGCGCGAGCCGCGCCCATTGGTGACGAGGCCGAGTTCCCGCGCTGCGGAAGTCGACAGGAACCAGTGGTTGAGCACGCCCTTGTCGACCATGAACAGTTTTTCGCCCTCGACGCCTTCGCCGTCGAACGGGCGCGAGGCCTGGCCGCGGCGCCGGAGCGGCTCGTCGGTGACGGTAATTGCGGCCGAAGCCACCTTCTTGCCCATCATGTCGCGCAGAAAGCTGGTCTTGCGTGCCACCGCGGCGCCATTGATGGCACCAGCGAGATGGCCGGCAATGCCGCGCGCCACGCGCGGATCGAACACCACGTCGACCGGCCCGGTCGCAGCCTTGCGCGCGCCAATACGGCGTACGGCGCGCTCGCCGGCCTTGCGGCCGATGTCTTCCGGCGCGTCGAGATCGGAAAAATGCTGGCGCGAGGAGAATTCGTAATCGCGCTCCATGCCGGTGCCCTCGCCGGCGATCACGCTGGTCGAGCGCGAAAAGCGCGACGCGACATAATGGCCGACAAACCCATGCGAAGTGGCGAGCACGAGGCCGCCCAGCCCGGCACTGGCGCTACTGCCGGCCGAATTGGTGACGCCCTTGACGGCAAGCGCCGCCGCCTCGGCGGCAAGGGCTGCTTCCTTCAACTGGTCCGCCGATACCTGAGTGGCGTCGAAGAGATCGAGGTCGCGCGGCGTCTTGACCAGCAAGGCCGGATCGGCGAGACCCTGATAGGGATCTTCGGGCGACACTTTGGCCATGGCGACGGCACGCTCGGCCAGCATATTGGGGTCGGATGCCGCCGTTGCCGAAACGCTCGCTACCCGCTTGCCGACGAAGACACGCAGCGAGACGTCTTCGCTCTCGGACGCCTCTGTGCCTTCGACCTTGCCGAGCCGCACCGACACGCCGGTCGAACGGCCGCGCACCGCAACCGCATCGGCGGCATCGGCGCCGGCCCGTTTGGCAGCCTCGACCAGGGCTGCGACGCGATCGGTCAGTTTCGCTGCGTCGAGCGTATCGGTCATGCGCATGATCCTGTTATTTCCGGCCGGCTGAAGGGCAGCCGTCGATGCACCATCTATTGTCCCGGCGCGGCTTCTGCAATGGGAGAAGCGGACAATCAGGGGGCATCCAGCCCAGGTCGGCGCGACTCCTGATCGCAACCCGACGGCGAAATGTTCGATCGATCAGGCGCGGAAGCGATCAGCCGAAAACGCCGCGAGACGCGCTGGATCGCCGGGACCAATGATCAGCTCGGCGACCAGGCGCGCGGTGATCGGCGCGAGTGTCAGGCCGAGATGACCATGACCGAAGGCATGGATCACTCTGGAGCTGCCGCGCGACGGACCGATGACGGGCCGGGAATCGGTGACATTCATCGAGTCCGGGAAGTACAGACCGCTGGCCCCGGTCGCGGGCAGGCCGGGCTCCAGCGCGCCACCGCTTCCGGCATCAGAACCTCTTGATGGACGCCAAACCCGGCGCGCAGCGCCCTGCCCCCAGCGGCCTTGGCGAAATCGCTCTCGCGACGATACAAGTAGAGACAGCCGTTGGAGCGCGGCAAGTCTGCCAGGTCAGCGTCCGCCACCACCTCCTCCCAGGCCGTCAGGGCCTCGGCCAGCAGACCGGCGAGCGCCAGCGCATTGGCGCGGGTGGCCGCCGGAAGCGATTGGCGCACGAATTGGAGGCATTGAAAGAGTGCCGCCGGAGCAGGCGATCTTCCTGCAGGTGTTCATGCCCACATTCTTCGTCGCCGCGGCGGAGACGCTGGCCACGCTGATACTGGGCTTCCCCCTCGCCTGCCTCATCGCCTCCGTGCCCAAGGGCCTCGCATGGTGATCCTGTTTCTCCTCCTGATCCTCGTTCCGGTTCCCTTGTCGTTCAACAGCGGCGCCTTCTTCATCTTTCCGCTGGAGGGGATTTCGACGCGCTGGTACGCGGTCGTGCTCGGCACCCAACGCTGGCAATCAGCGATCGGGAACAGCCTGATCGTTGCGTTCGGGACGACGCTGATCGCGACGACACTCGGCACGTTTGCAGCGATTGCGCTTTCCGACGAAAAGTTTCCCGGCCGCCGCATCGTCATGCCGCTGCTGCTGTCGCCGCTGATCGTGCCGGTGGTGATCACCGCCGTTGGCTCATAGCGTGTGCGGCAGTCAGCCTGTAGAGTTGGGATCGGCTGGATCCACCCACGGGCGGCCCAATCGTGTCACCATCGCCGCGTACCCGACAGCACCTGCCGCCCAAAGAAAGATGCCAAGCTCTTTGACGGCGTCTTCGGCGATGTCGACCGCCGAATCCGGGGTTGGAAACAGCTCTCCCAGCTGGTCGATGGCTGCTGACATCGCGAGTAGGAAGCCTGCGGCCACAAATACGATCGTGCCCTCGAATGTCTTCCGTCGCAGCCGAAAGAACCAGAACAACCCGGCGACGGCATAGGCAATCATGGGAACAATCTCTGGTATCGCAACAACGGGCAGCACGTCCTCATGGATCAACAACAGGTCATCGAGGCCCAAGACCAGGGTAAGGCCGCCGAGAAACGTGCAATCCCATCGGCGCGTGAGCCGACCAGCAAACAGGGTCGCAGCGCCGGTGCCGATCCATAGTGAGGCACCTAAAGACGAAATCCACCCCGTGTAGAAGCCGACGTCGGCGGCTGCAGATGGATCTCGATAGAAGATCGTAGCGTCCAGACCTAGAATTTGCGCGACGAACAGCGCGGCCAAGAGCATCACAACGTTAATCGCTGCGGCCGCAAGTATGACCAAGCGCCAGGACATTGTCCATTCGCCGCCATGCTTTGCGTCCAGCGCGTTCTTGTCTGGCATTGTGCCCAGGCCCATTCTAAGTACGCTGGCCGCTAGCTCCGCTGCGCCGCGAACTCCGCCAGCACTATGCCGGCCCACCATGATCGCGGCAACACACGGAACGGTTGCAGCGCTTCGCCCATGACCAGTCGTCCTGGTGCAGTTCCTGGCCAGTGCCAACGGCCGCGCGAAAAGCTCTCCCGGCAATCACCGCCGCCGGCACGCTGGTGATGGGTCTGTCGATGTTCGTCGTCGCTAATCTTCTGGCCGACGGAGCCAGCGGCGGCCTGGCCTGACATGTAATTGGTCCAAATCTGACGCCTCGGTCAGCCCAACCTCTCGTCAGGGACCAGCCACCGGCGTCCAGATCACGTCGTCGACCCTGAGCGCGCCGGTGGCGAGCATTACCAGCCGGTCGAAGCCGAGCGCCGCGCCGCTCGCCTGCGGCATGATGGCGAGCGCGGCGAGGAAATCCTCGTCGATCGGGTAGCGTTCGCCATAGACGCGCTGCTTCTCGTCCATCTCGGCGGCAAAGCGCCGGCGCTGCTCGGCCGGATCGGTCAATTCGCCAAAGGCGTTGGCGAGCTCGACGCCGCAGCAATAGAGCTCGAAGCGCTCGGCGGTGCGTGGATCGTCGGCGCTCGGCCGGGCCAATGCCGCCTCCGAGATCGGGTAGCCGTAGAGGATTGTGGCACACCCCTGCCCCAGCGCCGGTTCGATTTTTTCGACCATCACCCGGCTGAACAGGTCGGCCCAATTGTCGTCGGGCGCGGTCCGCAATTCGGCCTGGACCAGGGCGGCATGCAAACCCTCGCGGTCGGTGCTGCCGTCGGCTGCTACCGTCGCCAGCAGATCGATGCCGGCATGGCGCATGAAGGCCTCGGCGACGCTCAACCGTTCCGGCTCGGCAAACGGGTCGGCCTCGCGGCCGCGGAAGCTAAGACGCTTTGCGCCCGCCCGTTCGGCCGCCAGCGCGACGAGCTCGGCGCAATCGCGCATCAGGCTCTCATAGGTCTCGCCGACGCGGTACCATTCGAGCATGGTGAACTCAGGATGGTGCAAGGGGCCGCGCTCGCGGTTGCGCCACACAGCCCCGAAGCTGAAGATGCGCTCTTCGCCGGCAGCAAGCAGCTTCTTGCAGGCGAATTCTGGCGAAGTATGGAGATAGAGCGGCTGGCGCTGCCCGTCCGGCCCGATCGCCTCGGTGGCAAAGGCCGACAGGTGCGCTTCATTGCCGGGCGAGACCTGCAGGGCCGATGTCTCCACCTCGACGAAGTCGCGGCGGGCGAACCAGTCGCGCATGCCGGCGGCAATGGCGTTGCGCAGAATCAGCCGCGGCCGGCGGTCGGCGTGGACATGCGGCGTCCACCACGGCGAAGCGGCGGTCATCGGCTTCAGGGGAATTGCAGAGAGGGCTGGCGATTGCGGCCAAGATGCGCTAGGCCGCACGCAACGGCCTCTCCAGCCGATTTGCGCCAACAAATTTTATCAGGATGGAAACCCGTGAAGGTCATCGCCAGCTCCTTACGTAAAGGCAACGTCGTCGAAAAGGACGGCAAGCTTTATGTGATCCTCTTTGCCGAAAACATTCATCCTGGCAAGGGTACGCCGGTCACCCAGCTCGACATGCGGCGCATCTCCGACGGGGTAAAGGTTTCCGAGCGTTATCGCACCACAGAGCAGGTCGAGCGCGCCTATGTCGAGGAGCGCGAGCACACGTTCCTCTATCGCGACGGCGAAGGCTTTCACTTCATGAACCCGGAGACCTATGATCAGGTCGCGGTGCCGGAAAGCGTGGTCGGCGACATGGCGCCTTATCTGGTGGAAGGGATGCCGGTACAGATCTCGCAATACAACAACATCGCCATCTCGCTGGTGCTGCCGCAGCGCGCCACTTTCGAGGTGGTCGAGACCGAGCCGGTGACCAAGGGCCAAACGGCATCCTCATCCTACAAGCCGGCAACGCTGTCCAACGGCGTGCGCACCCTGGTGCCACCACACATCAGCGCCGGCACCCGCGTGGTGGTGATGACGGCCGATGGCGCCTATGTCGAGCGCGCGAAGGATTGAGGCGTGAAGCTCGCCGAAAGCGTCGCGGCGGCCGGTCATCGTCTACCGCTTTGTGCCAGGGGCTTTCGAGTATTGGGACGCTGCACGCAGACCGAAGCGTCAACGCCCCAGCCAGTTCTTTCCTATTGCACGACGCCAGCGGGCAATCTGTGAGCCTCGAGCAATGCCGACCGTCCCTTTCGCCAGGTGCCAGGTGGAATGCCGACGAACTTTTTGAAGGCGCGATTGAAGGCGGCTTCCGACTCGTAGCCGACCTCGGCACCCGCCTGCGCGATGCTCATTCCGGGCCGTTCGAGCAGACGTCCCGCCAGTTGCAGACGCCAGCGAGCAAGATAGTGCATCGGCGAAACCCCGACATAGTGGGTAAAGCGGCTCGCAAACGCCGTGCGTGAGAGCCCCACTTCGCGGGCGAGCCGGTCCAATGTCCATTCCTCCCTGGGGCGAGCGTGAATAAGCCGGAGCGCCTCGCCGACATGTGGATCCCGTAGGCCTGACAGCCAGCCGCGCGAATCGTCGGGGAGGGTCTCGAGATGGCGGCGGATGATCTCGACAAACATCAGCTCGCTCAGCTTGGCAAGGATCGTTTCACAGCCCGCCCGCCCACTGCCACCTTCTGCCAGCGCCAGCCGAAAAAGGTCGATAACCCAGCTGCTTCCATCGGCGGGCTTGCGGGCACACAGGATGGCCGGCAATGCGGCGAGGAGAGGATTGAAGGGACGCGCATCGCACCCAAGATACCCGCAAATGAACCGGGTCCGCTCGTCTCCCCCGCCCCCATGGATGACCGCGAACGGCAGGCTCTCGTCTATCGGCCGATAATACATCGCCATATTGGGTTCGCCCCGCGCCCCGGGTGAGGAGCTCAAGACGTTCGGAACACCACCGGGGAAGACAACGACATCACCGGCGTTCACCAGCACCGGGGGCACCGAATCGTCTGCCAGCGCGGCCCAGCACGACCCCGACATCACGGCATGAAAAGAGATGATGTGCTCTGCCTCCGGCATGACAGCGGCGGCAATGTCGGCAGTGCCCGGCGACTCGCCAACCCAGGGAGAACTGGCGTCGACGTCGAAATAGATCGCACCGGTGAGGCGAACAGCCCGGAGCACATCGGAAAGGACATCCATGCACTACACCTCCGGAAACGATCGGCTACCCCCTTTGACAACGAGTTTTTCCGCCAGGCATCTCGAACTATCCGGCAATATGGCCGCCCGAGCAACCATCCATCCGGTCTAATCCTACTCTGAACGATCGGGCAACGGAAATGGACGATGTGACATTTGCGGGAACAGCGGACGGGATTAGCGTTTCATCGGCCGGCCGACAGGTCCAATAACAGGGAGGAATGTCATGAACGATGAAGACATCACCAAATTCGCAGCAAGCCTGCGGGGCGAAGTCATCCGCGCCGGCGACGCCGGCTATGATGAGGCCCGCAAGCTCTACAACGGCATGATCGACAAGCGGCCGCTGATCATCGCCCGCTGTGTCGACGTCGCCGACGTGATCACAGCGGTGAATTTCGGCCGCGACAACAATTTGCTGGTTGCGGTACGTGGCGGCGGCCATAACGGACCAGGATTGGGGAGTTGCGACGACGGTCTGGTGATCGACCTGTCGGCGATGAACGGTGTGCGCGTCGATCCGGATGCCCGTACGGCGCGGGTAGGCCCGGGCTGCACTCAGGGCGACGTCGACCATGCCACCCATGCCTTTGGCCTAGCCGTACCGGCGGGCATCATCTCGACCACCGGGGTCGCCGGACTGACGCTGAGCGGCGGCCACGGCTATCTGACGCGCAAATATGGCCTGACCATCGACAATCTGGTCGAAGCCGATGTCGTGCTTGCCGATGGAAGCTTCGTCACCGCAAGCAAGGAGCGGAACCCCAACCTGTTCTGGGCGCTTCGCGGCGGCGGCGGCAATTTTGGCATCGTCACCAGCTTTGTGTTCAAGCTCCACCAGGTCAGCATGGTCTTTGCGGGGCCGATCGCATGGGATCAGCGCCACGCCCGCACCATCATGCAGCATTATCGCGAGTTCCTGCCGAATGCGCCCGAAGAACTTGGGATCTTTCTTGGGCTCAAGACCGTCCTCTCGAGCGCACCCTTCCCGGAAGAGTTTTGGGGAAAGCGGATGTGTCTGCTGATGTGCTGCTACAACGGCCCGGAGGAAAAAGGCAGAGAGGCGCTGGCCCCGCTGCTCGATGCGCTGCCCGCGCCCTGGTTCAACTGGATGGGAACGATGCCCTATCCCGCGGTGCAGAGCATGTTCGATGGGCTCTACCCGAAGGGGATGCAGTGGTACTGGCGGGGCGATTTCGTCAAGACGCTGTCCGACGAGGCGATCGAGGCCCATCTCGAGCAGGCGGCGAAGACGCCGAGCGAGCTATCGCTCATGCACCTCTACCCTATCGATGGCGCGGTCCATCGCGTCGGCAAAGACGAGACACCCTGGAATTGCCGGAATGCGACCTGGTCGATGGTCATCGCCGGGATCGATCCGGACCCACAGAAAGCCGGGCCGGTGACCCGCTGGACCAAGGCCTACTGGGAGGCCGTGCATCCGTTCGATCTGGGTGGCGCCTACCTGAACTTCATGATGGATGACGAGGGCGAAGGAAGGCTCAAGGCGGCTTATGGCGACAATTATGAGCGCCTGGCTACGCTGAAGAAGAAATACGACCCAAACAACCTCTTCCGGGTGAACCAAAACATCCGGCCGGCTGCTTGACGGCGGCGGCGGCCGGCCAGATCAGCCTCCGCACTGAAGCGCGTCGCGCTGAAACGGGTTCAGTCGACGCGCTTAAGCCCGCTGGGTATTTCGTCGAATCCAGTCAAGCTGTTCGACACGATAGTTCGAATCCCGATACCGCGCCGGTGTACTGGGCCCTTGAGAATCCTTCAGCCTTCGGCAACATGGCGGCAAGGCTGAGAGCATGAGGATGAGCAAGGTCATTTCCGCCGCATCACGGCGTTCGCCACGCAAGACACCGATGGCGCTGACCGAGGCGCTGGTCGCCCGCACCTTGCGTGCGGTCGAGGATGCCGGGCCGACACCGGGCATGGTCTACATGACCGATGCCGATTACGCGCGCATTCGCGACGAGGTGTTGGCCGGCGCGCCGGCCGGGCCGTTGAAGCTGTTCGCCTATGGCTCGCTGCTGTGGAAGCCGGCCGGCGAGGTCAGGGGTGGCGAACGGGCCGTGGCGACGGGCTGGCACCGTTCGTTCTGTTTTACGGTGCAGCGCTTCAGGGGCACCGTCGAGCAGCCCGGCCTGATGATGGCGCTCGACCGCGGCGGCCAATGCCAGGGCATGGTGTTCGAGATCGCCGAGCCCGTGGCGGCCAATCTCGAAGCGCTGCTGCGCCGCGAGATGACCATCCTGCCCTCCGTCAACCTGCCGCGCTGGCTGCAGGTCAGGACAGCCGACGGCATGGGCCAAGCGCTTGGTTTCGTTGTCGATCGCGCCAATCCGCGCTATGCCGGCAAACTCGACAAGCGAGCGATAGCGGCGACCCTGGCCAACGCCGTCGGCCATTGGGGTTCGGGCGCCGAATATCTGTTCGAGACCATTCGCCATCTCGACGCCTGTGGCATCCGCGACCGCAATCTCTGGCAGCTGCAGGAACTTGTGGCCGAGGAGATCGGTCGGGCGCTGCCGCCGGGCTTCATTCGTCCCTGAGCCAGACCAGCATCTCGCCGGGGTCGCGGTTGTCCCAGGCGAAATACGGCACGGCGGTGAGCTTCGCGTCCTCCACCGCCGGCGGTTCGGTGCGGTAGAGCCCCTCTTCCCAGTTTTCGAAAGCCTCCTTTTTGGCGATCGCCGAAAGTGTCACGACGCCGCCCAGAAGGTTCGGCTGCTGATGCGCCTCGATGTCGGCCGTGCGCGGCAGGGCGATGCGGTGCAGCTGGCTGGAATTGTCGGTCTCCTCGACGCAATAGATCAGCGGGCCGCGCGCCAGTGCGACACGGCCGATATCCTGCCGCACCTGCGGGTTGGCGTATAGACGGTCGACCGCCATCTCGAGATCGAGCTCGACGCGGTCGCCTTTGCGCCATTCGCGGCGGACCGCGGCATAACCGTCGCTGGTGACAGTAGCCAGATCGACATCGGCGTCGTTCACCTTGAGCGTTGCCTTGCGGCACCAGCCCGGCAGGCGCAGATGCAAGGTGAACGCGGTCGGCGCTTCCGGTTCGACGGAGATCGAGACCGCACCGTCCCAGGGATAGTTGCTGGTCTGGGTCAGCTCTATTTGCCGGCCGGCGATATCGAAACGAGCCGTGCCGTTTCCATAGAGATGGACGGCGAGTGCGTCGTCCGACAGGCCATAGAAATAGCTGCCGATCGAGGCGACCATGCGCCCGACATTGGGCGGGCAGCACGGGCAGCGGTGCCATTTCCAGCGGTGGTGGGCGCCGCGGCTCTCCAGCGGATTTTCGTAGAAGAACAGCGAGCCGTCGAGCGACAGGCCCGAGATCGAGCCGTTGTAGAGCGCCCGCTCCATGATGTCGGCGTAGCGCGCATTGGGACCCATGCCGAGCATGCGGCTCGCCCAGAACACCAGGCCGACCGAAGCACAGGTCTCGGCATAGGCGGTGTCGTTGGGTAGGTCGTAGTCGGCGGTGAAACCCTCATTGTGCGAGGACGGCCCGAGGCCGCCGGTGACGTAGAGGTTCTTGGTCATGAGATCGTCCCACAGCCGGTCGAGCGCCACCCGCAGCGTGTCGTCGCCATATTCGGTGGCGATGTCGGCCATCCCCGAATAGAGATACATCGCCCGCACCGCATGGCCGACGACCTTGTCCTGCTCGCGTACCGGTTTATGCGACTGGTTGTATTCGTAGGTCTTGAAAT
The DNA here is from genome assembly GCF_040323385.1 of Mesorhizobium sp. M0045. Lineage (NCBI taxonomy): Bacteria > Pseudomonadati > Pseudomonadota > Alphaproteobacteria > Hyphomicrobiales > Phyllobacteriaceae > Mesorhizobium > Mesorhizobium sp. M0045. The sequence goes on along the minus strand of NZ_JAMYUY010000021.1, from coordinate 45,983 downwards.
GATACGCCTTCGGGTCGGCGCCGCGGGCCCGCGCCTCCTCGTCGAAATAATGCGGCTGCTGGCCGCGCTGGTCGATGAAGTATCTGGCAAGCTCCATATATTTGCGCTCGCCGGTCACCCGCGCCAGCTTGACCAGCGCCAGCTCGATCTCCTCATGGCCGCAATAGCCCTTCTTCTTGCCGGGCTCGGGACCGAACGTCTCGGCGATGTGGTCAACGTAGCGGCACATGATGTCGAGCAGCTTGCGTTTGCCGGTGGCCTGGTAATAGGCGACCGCGCCTTCGATCAGGTGGCCGGCGCAATAGAGCTCGTGGCAGTCGCGCAGATTGGTCCAGCGCAGGCCGGGCTGGATGCGCTGGTACCAGCTCGACAGATAGCCGTCGGGCTGCTGCAGCTTGCCGTACATATCGATGACGGCGTCGATCTTCTTCTCCAGCTCTTCGTTGCGGCGGCGGTAGAGCGAATAGGCGGCGGTCTCGATGGTCTTGCCCCAATCCGAATCCCAGAACATCTGCGTCGTCACCGTCGAGCCGGTGAACTCGTTGCCGGCGGTGGCGGCCTCGTCCGGCGAGGGTGAGTGGAACGGGATGACGACGCCCGGCGATGGCCGGTCCGGATCGATCTGCTCGAGCATGCGCGCCTCGACGCAGCGGTCGTAAAGGATGCCGGCGGTCTTCGAGGCGACGGCATCGACGCGGTCGCCCCAGAAGCCGCGCACGTCGACCTGCGGCACCGGCAGCGGGCGGAAGGCGAGTTTCGGCTTGGCGCCCTGACTGGCGGATTGCGATGCGGTCATCAATTCACTCCGGTTCGGTTCGATTGGTCACTTCACGGCCCCTGCCATCAGGCCGCGGATGTAGAAGCGCTGCAGCAGCAGGAAGAGCACGAGGCACGGCACCATCATCACGGTGACGCCGGCCTGCACGGCACCCCAGTCGATGGCGCCGAAGCGGCCGGACTGGAGTGCGGTCATCATGATCGGCAGCGTGAATTTGGACTGGTCTGTCATCAGCACGAGGGCCGCCAGAAACTCGTTCCAGGCGCCGAGGAAGGCGAACAGCGCGATGGTCACGATGCCCGGCCAGACCAGCGGCAGCATCACCCTCAAGAGCATGGTGACATTGTTGGCGCCGTCCATGCGCGCGGCCTCCTCGATCTCGCGCGGCACCGCGTCGAAGGCGTTGCGCATCATGAAGATCGAGAACGGCAGCTGCAGCGTGACATAGACGCAGACCAGCCCGGTCAGCGTGTTGTGCAGGCCGATTTTTGTCAGCACCAGGAAGATCGGCGTCAGGATCGACTGGAACGGGATCATGATCGTCGACAGGATGACGACGAAGAGCAGGTTCTTCAGCGGAAAACGGAAGCGCGAGAAACCGTAGCCGGCGAGCACGCTGACGATCACCGACAGCACCACGGTCATGACCGAGACGTAGATGCTGTTTTGCGCCGGCAGCCAGAGGCCATCGCCGAAGGTGTTGAGCGTGGCGTAGTTCTCGAGCGAGATGCCGCTGGTCGGCCAGGGCGGCACCGGCGGCTGGCGCGCTTCCTGTGCCGGCTTGAAGGCCGAAAGCACCGTCCAGGCGATCGGCGCCAGGAACAGAATGGAGGCGATGATGCCGGTCGAGTGCTCGGCAATCTGCATGCCGATGCGGCGTTTGCGGCTCCTTGCCTGCGCCATTAGTCGACCCCCTCGGGCTGGCGCAGCAGCCGCAGCTGGATGAGGCTGAGCGCCACCAGGATGACCAGCAGGATCATCGAAAGCGCCGCGCCATAGCCGAGCTTGAACGACACGAAGGACTGGTTGAAGATCCAGTAGACAGCGGTCAGCGTCTGGTTGCGCGGGCCGCCGCGCAGGATGATGTAGAACTGGTCGAAGGCGAGGATCGAGCCGGCCACCGACAGGATCAGCGCCAGCGCCAGCGTGCGGCGCATCAAGGGCAAGGTGATCGCCCGGAACCGCGCGAATGGCCCTGCCCCGTCGATCATCGCCGCTTCCTGCAGATCCGGCGGGATCGATTGCAGGCCGGTCATCAGGATGATCATGGTGAAGCCCGCCACCTTCCACACCACCATGGCGATGATCGACCAGAAGGCCGGCTGGAAGGTCGCCAAAAGGTTGAATTTCTTCTCGGTCAGGCCAAGCTCGAAGGCGGCCGGGCTGAACAGGCCGGAATCGACATTGAGCAGCCATGACCACAAAAGGCTGGCCGAGGCGAAGCCGATGACCGCCGGCATGAAGAATGACGTGCGGTAGAAGCCCGTCAGTTGCCGCGGCCTTTCGATGAACAGCGCCAGCGGAAAGGCGACGGCGAAGATCGCGATCGTCACCACCACCGTGTAGTAGCCGGTGAACTTCAGCGCGTTCCAGAAGCGGGTGTCGCGCAGGATCGCCCAGTAATTGTCGAGGCCGACAAAGCTGTGCGCGCCCATCAGCGGCCAGTTGTGCAGCGACATCCAGGCGGTCATGCAAAGCGGCACGATGAAGAAGACGACGACAAGCGCGACGGCCGGCGCGACATAGAGCAGGCCGATCCACTGCCGGCGGCCGGCGCCAACGAGTTTGCGGGGGCGCGTCGGGGCGGAGATTGCTGTGATGGTGGTCATGGCTGGCCGCTCGCCTTCCCTTCTCCCCTTGTGGGAGAAGGTGGATCGGCGCGCAGCGCCGAGACGGGGTGTTGGAAGGATCGCCGTGGGTGCCAAGCTGGAGCACCCCTCATCCGTCGCCTTCGGCGACACCGCCCGGAGGCGAGCCACTGGTCTCGCCCCGTCCTTCGGACCCCACAAGGGGAGAAGGGGGAGCCAGCATTGCAACGGCGTACTGTGATGGTGCTCATGCCTGTTGTTCCATTGGCGGGACGTCCCCCTCCCCCTTGAGGGGAGGGTCCGGCCGAAGGCCGGGGGGTGGGGTCCTCCGCGAAGCGCGCCGACATCAAAAGAGCGTCGAGCACTGCCGCGATGACCCCACCCGGACCTGCGGTCCGACCTCCCCTCGAGGGGGAGGTTAAGGGGTTGCCGGGGGTGGGGTCCTCCGCGAAGTGCGCCGGCATCACAAGAGCGTCGAGCACTGCCGCGATGACCCCACCCGGACCTGCGGTCCGACCTCCCCTCGAGGGGGAGGTGGGCGCCAGCCTACTTCTGCGGCGCCGAATCGATGATCGACTGCATGGTCTCCTGCGCATTGGCGATGGCGCCGTCGACGTCTTCGCCGAAGAAGACCTCGTTCATCATCTGGTTCCACGGACCGTTGGCCGAGTTGATCAGGTCGTTGAACACCACCGAATAGGGCGTGCGGCCCTTGGCCATGGCTTCGGCGGCAACCTTGTAGCGCGGGTCGAGGTCTTTCAGCGCCTCATTGGCGATGTCGCCGCGCACCGGCAGGCTGCCGTATTTCGCCAGGATGGTCTGGCCTTCGAGCGAATAGGCGAAATCGAGGAACTCCTTCACCACCGCGACCTTGGTGGTGCCCTTGGTGACGACGAAATTGTCGCCGCCGGCAAACGACGACCAGCCCCCATCCTTGCCCGGCAGGAAGGTGATGCCGTAGTCGATATCGGGATATTGCGTGTTCAGCGCACCGATGGCGAAGGCGCCGGACGGCGAGATGCCGATATTGCCGGTGGCGAACGCGGCAAAGAAGTTGGAGCCGGTGTCGGTCTGTGCGCCTGAAGGCACCAGGTCCTTCTTGACCATCGAACGGTAGAGGTCGATGGCGCCGCGCATCTGCGGCGTGTCGAGCGTCGCCTTGGAGCCGTCCTCCGTCAGGATGTCGCCGCCCGAGGCCCAGATCAGCGGCGTGAAGGTGAAGATGTTGCAGCCGCCGCAATTGCCGGAGAAGTAGAAGCCCTTGATGTCGCCGCCGAGCGCGTTGACCTTTTCGGCGTCGCTCTCGATCTCGGCCCAGTTGGTCGGGCCCTTTTCCGGGTCGAGGCCGGCCTGCTTGAACAGCTTCTTGTTCCAGATCAGCACCGAGGAATCCGCCGAGAACGGCAGCCCGTAGATGCGGCCCTTATATGTGCCGGTCTTGACATGCGCCGGCGACAGGCTGGCGAAATAGGGCAGCGATTTCGCCCAGTCGGTGATGTCCTCCAGCTGGCCGGCGGCGGCGAATGACGGCGTGTAGATCAGGTCGAGCGAGAGTGCATCCGGCGCGGTGCCGCCGGCGGCGGCGGCGCCATATTTCGGGATGATTTCGGCATTGGGGATGATGTCCAGCTTGATCTGGTTCTGATGCCCCTTGTTGAAGGCATCGACGATGCGCGGCATGAAGTTCGAGCCGTCGGCGCGGACCCAGATGTTGGCGGTGTCGGCGGCGGCCGAGCCGACGGTTGCCAGCGTGCCCAAAATGCTCGCGGCGACGGCGAGCCCGGTAATGGTGGTTCTCATGCTTCTCCTCCACATGGATTTAACTCGGCCGCGCCCCAGCGCTTTGCAATCGACACGGCCCGTTTCGTTTCAGCCGTCCGGCGGACGGCCGCATGACTGACGCACCACCAGCCGGCACGGCAGTTTTCTGATGCCCGGCAAAGCGGGTTCGCCGCCGACGAGCGAAAGCAGGGCAAGGCCGGCCTCGCGGCCAAGTGCTGCCAGATTCATGTCGACCGAGGTCAGCGGCGGCCGGGTCGCCTCGGCGACGATCTGCCAATTGTCGAAGCCGATGACGCCGACCTCGTCCGGCACGCCGATACCGCGCTCGCGCAAGGCGTCGATGACGCCGCGCGCGATCTGGTCGTTGCCGCAAAAGACGGCATCAGGTTTTTCGCGCGTGCCGTCGAACCCCTCGCCGTCGAACAATTTTGCCACCGCCTCATGCCCCCAGGCCTCCGACCAGTGGCCAAGCAGCGGCTCCATGACCGGCAGGCCGTTCTCGGCCAGCACTTCGCGATAGGCCTGCGCCCGGGCATGCACCACGGCAAAGCTTGCGGGACCGCTGACGTGGGCGATGCGCCGCCGCCCGAGCCGACAAAAGTGCTCGACCGCCAGCCGCGCCCCGCCGGCATCGTCGGACACGAAAGCGATGGCGTTTGGATCGGGCTCGGTGAAGGCATAGATCGCCGGAATGCCGAGATTGGCGAGGTCGACCGGCAGGTGGCGGTCGATGCGCTTGCCGGTGGCGATGATGCCGTCGACGCGCTTGTCGAGCATGGCATCGACATGCAGCTGGGCAAGGCGGGGGTCGTCCTCGACATTGCACAAGAACACCGAGACCCCGGCATCGACCAGTGCATCGGAAACGCCGGCCATCAGCGGCAGCGAAAAGCGGCCATAGGTGTCGTTGGTCAACAGCCCGACGGTAAAGGAGCGCCGCCTGAGTAGGCTCTGCGCCAGGCTGTTCGGGCGAAAGCCAAGCCGCTGCGCCGTCTCGCGAATCCGGGTCCGCGTCTCGGCAGTCATCCGCCCCTGCCCGTTCAGCGCCTTTGAGGCCGTGGCGACGCTGACGCCGGCAATGGCCGCCACTTCACGCAAGGTGACGGGCTGCTTGGCGGGCGTTGGCTGGACGTCGGACGCCATGATTTGGATATGATCCTCCCAGGTGGGAAAAGCTTTTCTCTTATGGCCCCTCAGGGTGCTGGTTGGTGATGTCAGCGGATGCGAGGCGAGTTGGGAAAAGGTTTTCTCAAGGGAGAGATTAGGACGAAGGATGTGGGGATGGCAAGGGGGAATGGCCGCTCAGCGGCACCGCGATCGAATAATCGCGGTGCCGCAGTCTACCCGTACGGCTAGCAGCTCTCAGTCTGCGGATCGCACGCCTTGTTTTTTTGCTTCTGCGGCTTGGGCTTGGCTGCCTGTTCCGGCTCGGCCTGCTGTGGCTCGGCGGCGGGCTGCTCCTTGGCCTTCTGCTTTTCAGGCTTGGCCGCCTGCTCGGGCTCGGCCTGCTGCTGCTCGGCGGCGGGCTGCTTCCTAGCCTTCGGCTTCTCAGGCTTGGCCGCCTGCTCAGGCTCGGCCTGCTGCTGCTCGGCGGCGGGCTGCTTCTTGGTCTTCTGCTTCTCAGGCTTGGCTGCCTGCTCGGGCTCGGTCTGCTGCTGCTCGGCGGCGGGTTGCTTCTTGGTCTTCGGCTTCTCAGGCTTGGCCGTCTGTTCCGGCTCGGCCTGCTGCTGCTCGGTGGCGGGCTGCTTCTTGGTCTTCTGCTTCTCAGGCTTGGCCGCCTGTTCCGGCTCGCCCTTTTGCTGCTCGGCGGCGGGCTGCTCCTTGGCCTTCGGCTTCTCAGGCTTGGCCGCCTTGCCAGGTTCGGCCTGCTGCTGCTCGGTGGTCGGCTGCTCGCCGGCCTTCGGCTTCTCAGGCTTGGCGGTTTCTTCGGGCTTGGCCTGCTCGGTCGATGCAGCACCTTCGGTCGGCTTCGATTTCCGGCCAGCCTGAACCTGCTTCACCTCCTCGATGTCTTTGAGCTTGGCTGGTTTGGCCTTAGGGTCGGCTTTCACCTCGCCCTCAAAGACAGCGACCGTATCGTTTTCCAGTTTGCCGGACTGCTCGGGCGCGTCGGTCTTGCTGACCTTGACGGCAGTCACCTTCTGATTCGTCTCCTTTTCGATCACATCGACATCAATGACTTTGTTGATCACGACGTTGTTCCGGATCGTCACGTCGCCGGCCGGCTCGGCCGCCTCCACGATGCGAACAAACTCCGGCTCATCACGGATAACGACGGTAGAAATGTCCGCGGCAAGGAATTCGCGGGTGGGGACCACAACCCAGTAATAATCCGGCGTCGTGTCGAAGGTCACCTCGATTGAAATTAGATCCGGATCGCGGCGCGGCGGCAGTGGAGCCCAAATCATGTGCTCCCTGTCACGACGCCAACTCACCCATGCCGGCGCCCAGCGAGTGCCCGGAACCCAATACCAGCCGATATCGTCGGCATAGCCCCACCGGCCGTAATGGTACGTCGCCCAGCCGAATGGCTCGTCGGACACCCAGAGCCAGCCATACTGCTCGGTATAGACCCAATGTCCAAGCGTATACGGACGCCAATCGTCAGGCACATCAACCGGCACGAAAACGGTCGCTCCGTGATACGAGACCCAATCGCCGTAGGAAGACAGGTCTTCATAGAATGTGCTGATCGAAACGGTGGTGGCAGCCCTTGCCTCTGACACAAGCGACAATGGCGCAATTGGGTTGGGAATCTCGACGACCATGAGCAGACAGGCGGCGCCGAGCATCAGTCGCACCGCATGTTGGGCGAGGACGCGTTTCATCGTAATCTTCCTCCGAAACAGATCGCCCTTCATCCTACAAACCCGCCGGCTGCCGGATTGTTCCATTTTGCTGACGTTAGCCCGGATCCGGTCGGGCGACCGCTTGGGATCGCACGACGATATTTGGGATCAGAGTTGCTTCATGGGCGGTGAACCGTCTCAAATGCGCGCCGAAGGCGCGGCGATATGTCGTTGGTAAGGGAGCCGCCTGAGCAGGCTATGCGCCAGGCTGTTCGGGCTAAGGCCCAGCCGCTGCGCCGTCTCGCGAATCCGGGTCCGCGGCGCGGCCGCCATCCGCCCCTGCCCGTTCAGTGCTTTTGAGGCGGTGGCACGCTGACGCCGGCAAGTGCCGCCACCTCACGCAAGGTGACCGGCTGCTTGGCGGGCGTTGGCTGGACTTCGGACGCCATGATTTGGGTCATGATCCACCCGGTTGAGAAGCTTTTCTCTTATGGGCCTGCGGGACGCTGATTGGTGAGGTCAGCGGGTGCGGGGTGGGTTGGGAAAAGGTTTTCTCAGAGGGAGGGTGAAGACTGGCGTAAGGCAAGAGGTATCGGAATAGTCAGCAACCTTGCCGAGCGTGCTAGCCGGCAATGCTTACCGACAGAAGGGAAGTTTGATCGGACAACGCCAAAACGTTCGATCACAATGTCGGCGATTGCAAATGCGCGCGCCTTATGCAACGTATTTCGCAAAATTTGTGAAGTCCACGTGAAATAAAGACCTAATCGGTGTCACAAAAGCGCGAAAAATTCCGTCAACTGGCTGAGAGCCGAACTACCAAAGCACTTGAGGCGATCGCTCGGATCGGTAACCTCTCGAACCGTCAGGTCTATGAGTATGAGGAGGCGGAGGTGAGAAAAATCATTCGGGCGTTGCGGGAAGCCGTTGTTGAGGTGGAAGCGCGCTTTGAAACGCCCCGTGTCCGGAAATCCGGGTTCAAGCTGTAAGGTTCACAATGGACACTTCGAGCATTACTCCGATCCAAATTGACGATACCGATTTCTTGGTCGCGACCACGATCGAGCGTTGTCCACGGATAATGATGATCCGCGAACTCACGAAGAACGCGCTCGAGGCCGCGTCTCAGGCAGAGGAAGGACATCGACAAGCAATCTTCCGGGTGATCAATTTCGGCGGCACACCGAAACTGGCCATCTGGAACACTGGGCCTGGAATGGACGCGAGCGAGCTCTATCGAATGTGCGATCTCGCTGCATCAATCCGAAAGGAGAAGGGCCTGGATGCGAATTTCGGGATGGGGGCAAAGGTGGCCTCACTTCCTTCCAACAAGCTCGGTATAATCTATCGATCGTGCAAATCTGGTGAAGTGAACGAAGTCCTCCTGTGCCAGCGCGATGGCCGCTATGGCCGGCTGCGTCGCCAACTCGATGACGGAGAATTCGCAGAGGTCGTTAACGTTACGCACCAAGCCCGCGAGGAAGGGTACGACCTAGGGGAAGATTGGACGGAAGTGCGACTCTTGGGCAACGAGCACGAGCAAGATACGGCACGCGACCCTTATAACGGCGATCCGACCTTAGACGCCCAGTGGTTGGCCACCTATCTCTACCACCGGTTCTACCGCCTACCCGACGGTGTCCGAGTGGTGCTCCAAACCGGCACTCACAAACTTGGCGAGGGAACGCGCGTGTTCGAACCTCTTCCGCGACGGGCGGCGGCGGGTGCCTTCGGAAGGACTGAAACCGTCGAAACCCCGGTTGGAATCAAAATCCACTATTACTACGATCCGCCCTACGAAAAATCGCCCAGCCACAATCGCTCGATCAGCGGGGCGATCCAATCCGCGCTTAGTCTCGTCGCCATAGTCTATAAAGACGAACTTTACGACGTGAAAACTGGACGAGCCTGGGCAATCAATGCTCCGCTCTTTGGCATCCCGTTCGGGTCGAAGCACATCTCGGTGCATATCGAGCTTCCGGACAATGCGTCGGTACTGCCCGACGGCTACCGCCAGTTCTTGCGTTACCGGTCGGGTGAGCAGGAGACCGTTCAGGTTACACACTTCGGTGATGTAGTCGCGCAACATCGTCCGCAGTGGGTTGTCGACCTCATCCGCTCATTTGCACCGGAAAGCACCTCCAACGACGAAATTCGCGACGAACTTCAGAAGCTACTCAACGATCTGCGCGTTCGTCGTGTTTTGCCCCGTGCGACACCAACCGGGGTCCGGCTGGTGGACTCTTCCTATGGTGCTGGCACTCAAGTGACGCGGGAAGGCGAAGGCTCGGCCAGCGGGTCGAAGCCGAAGACCAAGCACGTCGATCTCAATCTAGCACCGCAAGGTGCAAAAGCGGCGGACCTCTGGAAGGACCGCGAGCGAGCGCCCGACCTTGTACTTTTGAGAACGGCGGAGGAGATCGACGAGAAACAACTTCGCAGCCGAGCTGGGCGGTACTACGAGAATGGACAATTGTTTCTCAACATGTTGTACCCATCGATTGATGAGATGCGCGAGACCCTGGAGGCGTCGTACGCCACGGTAGCCGACGTCGATGCCATGCGGGAGGCAGCGCTGCAGCAAGCCGAGAAGAGTATGATCCTACGAGTCGGCAGGGCTGTTGTGTTCGCCCTTGCAAAGCAGTTGAATAAGGAATGGGACGCTGACGCCGTCAAGCATGCGTTGGCACCAGAATGTTTGAGCCTTGCGGCGGATGATTTCTACGATTCTCTCCAGCCGGCACGCCGAAGCATGGGCCGCCTATTTAGGCCCAACCGTCAAAATGACGAGACTAATGGCACCGAGGACGAGTTATCGTTAGCAACGGTATAAGCTGTGCCCGTGCGCATGGAATCGGCTGTCGCTGCCAAGGGAAGCCACTTTCGCCCCTCACTGTTTAAAGCAGTACTCACGGTGCCATTGCAAGAAACGAGGATGAGGGCGTTCAATCTGTCGGGCCGGCGCAAGCGGTCGACTGGTCTTGTTTATGAATGCCTGCACACTTTCCAAGTCGTTCACCTGCCGCGAGATCAGGATTTCCAGATCGTCGGACAGGCTGATCAACCCCCGATCGAACATCCAATGAGCTGTACCGGATAGTGCGATCCCATTGTTGACGACATCGGGTCCGTTCGCTTCGACCGGTCGAATATGCGCGGCGGAAACCTCTGCTCGTCCACCGCCATTTATCAATTTGAGTCCCGTGATCGCGCAACGCTCATCATAGGCGCGCAAGACGATGCGGCGGAAAATACGATCCCGTACGATACGCGACCCAATGTAACTCACGCGGTCACGGCTCTGCTCGAACTCGAACGGCGCCTGCTCGTCTTGAAAGCCAAGCGACGTGCCGGTCTCATCAACGCGCGGCAGCAATAGCTCATTGCTGTCCAGGCCCAGATCGATAATGCGATTGAAGTCACTTGGACTGATTTGGCGGACCGCAGATTGGGCGCGACCGGAAATCCGTCCTTCGTCGTTAAGGACACTCTTCTCAACAATGCCATTCATACCATTAAACGGAACAGGATTGACGAAATCGAGGTAGGTTCCGGGCTCAATCAGAGCGAGGTACATGTCAGGCTTTGCAGGATCGAGGATGACCTGCTGGACCTTGGCTACCGCGAAATAGCCGCGGCTCTCGTCTACCTTGCTAGGCTCGTAGTAAATGATCCAGTCGCCGACGCATGCTTCGACGCGACGCAGATACTGGCCAGGAAACTGGTATTGCTCAGCGGGACGGTCATTGTAGATCGAATCTGACCGATGAATGAAGACCCCAAACCCCATGATCTTTTTACAATTCGTTCTTTGGAGATATCTGCCTTAGGTGTAATACCAACCGATCTTGGGAGCGTAGTCTAGGCCGGAGAAGCTTTTCCCCACGGTATCGGTCCTTGGAAGCGAATGGGGAAAAGCTCCTCCCCCCTGACAAAGCGCAGCGCTAGTTTCACTGAGCGGTTCGCAGGGCGCCAGCGCAGCCCGCCCCCGACTGAAACGAACCCCGCCATGAGAAAACTCATCATCGCCGAATTCATCAGCGTTGATGGCATTGCCGAGGTTGAGAAGCCACCAGGCGGAAGGCGCCCTTTCTTGCTGCTGCGGTAGAAGACGTCTTGATCCAGCCACAAGCCCAAATTGCTGGATTTGGCGGCCCAGGAAGCGTAGGCTTGGTTTTTGGTTCAGCGATGGAACAGAGACTAGCCGCAATTCTGGCTGCCGATATGGCGGGCTACAGCCGGCTAATGGAAGCCGACGAATCCGGCACGCTCGCACGCCTTCGCACCCATCGCATAGAACTGGTCGATCCCGCCATTGCGAAGAACAAGGGCCGGATCATCAAGACCACCGGAGACGGCATGCTCGTTGAGTTCCAGAGCGTGACCGATGCCGTGAAATGCGCCGTGGAAATCCAACAGCGCATGAAACGGCGCAATTCGGATGTGCCGCAAGAACGGCGTATCGAGTTCAGGATCGGCATAAATCTCGGCGACATCATTTTCGACGATGAGGATATTTTCGGCGACGGCGTCAATATTGCCTCGCGCATCGAGCAACTCGCCGACGTCGGCGGTATCTGCGTGACCGCAGCGGTGGCGACCCAAATTGCCGACCGTCTCGAAATTGCCATGGAGGACCTGGGCGAGAAGACGTTGAAGAACATCAGCCGCCCGGTTCGCCTCTATCGCATCGGGCTTGACAGCCCTGTCCTGCCGGAAGTCGAGGCAAAGCGATCCATCTCGAAACCTTCGATAGTGGTGCTGCCATTCACCAACATGAGCGGCGACCCCGAGCAGGAATTTTTCGCGGACGGACTGACCGAGGACATCATCACCGAACTGTCCCGCCACCATGAGTTGTTCGTCATCTCGCGCAATTCCAGCTTCGTCTACAAGAACCGCGCCGTGAATGTGCGCGAGGTGGCCGAGAAACTCGACGTGCAATACCTGGTGGAGGGAAGCGTCCGCAAGATCGGCGAGAGGGTGCGCGTGACGGTTCAGCTCATCGACACGGCGAATGACGCTCATATCTGGGCGGACAAGTATGACCGGAAGCTGGTCGACATATTCGCGATTCAGGATGAGGTGACGGCGGCGATCGCAGCCACGCTGCCCGGTCGTGTCGAGGCGGCTCAGCGGGACCAGCTCGCGCGGGCGAAACCTGCAAACATGGCCGCGTATGAATGTGTGCTTGCTGCCAAGGTGCTGCATCACCGAAGCACGATTGCGGATAATGAACGCGCGCGAACCTTGATAGAAAGGGCCGTCGCGCTCGACCCCGATTATGCCCATGCCCATGCGTGGCGGGCCTGCATTCTTGGCCAGGCCTGGGTCCATAACTGGTGCGAAGACAGGGATGCCGTCTGGAACAGCATTATGGCGGCGCTGGACAGGGCGCTGGCGCTGGACAACAACGATGCCGATGTCCATCGCATTCTCGCGGCAGTGAACGTGAACAACAATGAGCTGACCACTGCGCGCTACCATCAGGAGCGGGCGCTGGCCCTCAATCCCAATTACGACCTCGTGGTGGTGCAGCAAGGCGAGTTGTTGACGTGGCTGGGGAGACCGGAAGAGGGAATTGAATGGATCCGCAAGGCCATGCAGTTGAACCCGCACCACCCGGAGAGGTTCTGGAGCCATCTGGGAAAGGCGCATTTCGCCGCGCGCCAGTATGGCGAGGCGATCGAAGCTTTCATGCATCTGTCGACCATGGACTCGGCTCAGCACGCCTTCGCCGCTGCCTGCTACGGCTGGCTCGGCGACGAAATCGCGGCCGCGGCGCATCTGGGCAAGATCAGAACGCTCGATCCCCAATTCGACCTCGAGTCATTCATCGCCACCCTGCACTATGCCCAGGAGTCCGATGTGCAGCACATCCGCGAAGGGCTGCTGAAAGCCGGTATTGCCAAGCTGTAGGCAGCCCGTGACGCGCACGATCGGCGATAAGCTGGACCTTAGCCACAGCGAAATAGCTCGGCTCTCTTCTACCTTGCTGGGCTCATGGTAGATGATCCAGTCGCCGAGGCATGCTTCGACGTGGCGCGGATACTGGCCAGGAAACTGGTATTGCTCAGCGGGGCGGTTATTGCAGATCGAATCTGAACAGGAAAGCCCTCCCCCTGAAAAAGCGCCGCGCTAGTTGACGGAGCAGTTCGCACAAGACCCGCGCTCGGCAGAAGGAACCCGCCATGCGAAAACTCATCGTCACCGAATTCATCAGCGTCGACGGCATCGCCGAGGTCGAGAAGCTGCCGAGCGTCGCCTGGAACGATGAGATGCAGAAATTCAAGGAGGACGAGCTTGCCGACAGCGGCGCCATGCTTTTGGGACGCACGACCTATCAGATATTTGCCGGCTCGTGGCCCAAGGAGACCGGAGATTTCGCCGACCGGTTCAACGCTCTACCGAAATATGTCGCTTCGACGAGCTTGACGGCGCTCGACTGGCAGCCGGCCGAGTTGCTGCAGGGCGCGTTACCGGACGCGGTCAGAGGGCTGAAGCAAGGCAGCGGCGGCAACATCTATGTGCATGGCAGCCTCAGCGTCGCGCAGGAATTGCTGCGCAACGGCCTGGTCGACCGCATTAGGCTGCTCAGCTACCCCGGTGCCGTCGGCCAGGGCAAGCTGCTGTTCCCGCCCGGCGCGCAATTGCCGCTCGAGCTGATCTCGGCCACGCAATTCAGCAACGGCGTGGTGGCGCTGGAGTATGCGGCCGGGATGGCGTGATCAGCCAATCTCCCCCCTCGAGGGGGAGATGCCCGGCAGGGCAGAGGGGGTCGGTTCGACCGGGCGCGGTTCCTCTCTTTCGACAGCGGGGGTTGGCGCATTACGCGAGACGACCCCCCTCTGTCGCCTTCGGCGACATCTCCCCCTCAAGGGGGGAGATTGGCAGCTTCCCTACATCGTCCGCTGCCTGCCCGCGACCGCAGCGTCTTCCCTCGCCTTCAGCGCCTGCTCCACCTCGCGCTTCAGCTCGTCCTTGATCGCAACCGTCTCGGCCATCAGCGCCTCGATCTTCATGAAATCGAGCACCCGGTATTTCGACACCGCCGGCCGGACCAATATGTCGGGCCGGCTCTGGTTCAGCTTGCTGGCGATGATCGACTGCATCATCAGCTGCGTGGCGCCGAACATCAGGTCGACGGAGGTCGGGAATTTGCGCCCGGCCTCGGTCGGCGCGCCGACCACGTCGACGGCAATGATGATGTCGGCGTCGAGCTCGATCAGGTCGAACGGCACGGGATTGTAGATGCCGCCGTCGATCAGCATCCTGCCGTCGCGCATCACCGGGCGGAACACCGCTGGAATCGCCGCCGAGGCGGCCAGCGCCGAAGGCAGCTCGCCTTCGGCCAACACCGCGAGCTTGTGGCCATAAAAATCCGTTGCCGTCACCTTCAGCGGTATTTTGAGTTCGGCGAAGGTCTCGGGAATGGCATCGGGCAGGAACGCCTTGAGGATGCGCTCGACATTGAACTGGCTGACCCGCAGGCCGCCCTGCATCGCTTCGGCAAAAGTGCCGGGCCGCGCCCGCCACATGCGCGTCGCCACCTCGGCGCGCCGGCCTAGGATCGAGCGCGCATAGTCGTGGATGTCCTTGCCGGTCATACCAGAGGCCATGCCGGCGCCCATGATGGCGCCGATCGACGAGCCGGCGATTGCCGCCGGCCTGATGCCCAGCTCGTCGAGCGCCTCGATGACATGGATATGCGCCAGCCCGCGCGCGCCGCCGCCGCCAAAGGCGATGCCGAAGCTAGGGCTCATCCCTTGTTGGCCGCGCCCAGCTTCGGCCCGACCACCATGACGGCCGGCTCGGCGGAGAGCAGCTTTTTCGCCACCGCTTTCACCTGGTCCTGCGTCACCGCGTTGATCAGGGCGGCGCGGCGCTGCATGTAGTCGATGCCGAGCTTGCCGAGCTGGATCTCGACCAGCGTTGAGGCGATCGCGCCCGAGGAATTCAGATTGTTGATGGCATAGGCGCCGATCATGTATTTCTTGGTCGCCGCCAGCTCGGCTTCGGTCGGCCCCTCCTCGGCCATGCGCTTGACCACGTCGCGCACCACGGCCAGCGTCTCGGCCGCCCTGTCGGCGCGGGTCGAGGTGGTGATGGACAGCGCCTCGGAATGCTGGTGGTCGACGAGGTCGGAGCTGACGCTGTAGGCAAGGCCGCGCTTCTCGCGCACCTCGTCGAACAGCCGCGAGGTGAAGGTGCCGCCGCCGAGGATCTCGTTCATCAGCACCGCGGCGAAGAAGTCCGGCGCATTCCGCTTCACGCCGGGATAGGCGAGTTGCAGCGAGGCCTGCGGCTGGTCGTACACGACCTCGAGCTGCTGGCCGAGCTTCAGGTCGATGTCGGGAACGGGCGTCAGCGCCTGCTTTTCCGGCAGGCTGCCGAACACCAGGTCGAGCTTCTGCTTCAGCGTCTCGGCGTCGATGGCGCCGACCACCGCGACATGCAGGCCGTCGCGGGCGAAATTTGCCTTGTGGAAGGCGCTGAGATCGGCCGGCGTAATCGTCGCGATGCTTTGCCTGGTGCCCTGGTCGGGCCGCGCATAGGGATGCCTGCCGTAGATCGCGTCCAGCCATTTGCGTTGGGCGAGCGTATCGGGATCGCGCTCGCTGGCGATGATGCCGGACAGGATTTGCGCGCGGATGCGGTCGATCGGCACCTGGTCGAAGCGCGGCTGGTTGACCGCCACGCGCAGCAGGTCAAAGGCGCCGTCGCGCTGGTCGGCCAGCATGCGCATCGAGCCGTAAATGCCGTCGCGCTGCGCGTCGAAGCTCATCTCGGCGCCGACGTCATCGAGCTTGATCTGGAAGGCCTCGCTGTCGAGGTTGCCGGCACCTTCGTCGAACAGGCCGCTCATCAGATTGGCAAGCCCTTCCTTACCGGGCGGATCCTGCGTCGCGCCGCCATCGAAAACGAAGCGGATGGCGACGATCGGCACCGAATAGTCCTCCACCAGCCAGGCGGTAATGCCCTTCGGCGAGATCACCTCCTGGATGTCCATGGCGGCGCGAGCGGAAAGCGCCGGCAGGACGAGGAAGACGAGGGAGAGGAACAGGGTCGCTAGAATCTGGCCGGCGTGCTGGCGCTTCCCTTCTCCCCCAGGGGGAGAAGGGGAGGAGCCCACGAGGGGAGAAGGCAGAGCGGGACCATGCTGGCTCATCATCACATCAATTCCCAGCTTGGGTTTGCGGCAGAAGATAGCCGGTCGTTGCGTGGTCGAGATTGAGGTAGCGGGCAGCGACTTCCTTGACCTGGTCGGCGGTGACCTTGCGGATGCGGTCCGGCCATTGCTGAACGTCCTGGACGTTGCCGCCGGTGGCGAGCGTCGAGCCGTAGATGTTGGCCATGTCTTCCTGCTTGTCGCGGGCAAAGATCATCGAGCGTACGAAACGGTCCTTGGATTTTTCCAGCTCGTCGCTGGTGACGCCGTCTTTGGCGATGCGGGCGATCTCCGCGTCGACCGCGGCCTCGACGTCGGCAAGCTTGGCATCGCCGCGCGGCGCACCGTAGACGGTGAAATTGGTGTCGTCGAGCATGGTGCCGTGGAAGAAGGCGCCGGCCGCCGCGGCGATGCCTTGCCTGACGACAAGCTCCTGGTAGAGCCGGCTGCGGTTGCCGCCGCCGAGGATTTCGGACAGCACGTCGAGCGCTTCGGCCTCGCCGGGCTTTGCCGTGTGATAGGACGGGACCACCCATTGCGTGGTAAAGCTCGGCACGCTGACGCGCCCGTCGGTCAGCGTCACCGTACGCCTGGTGTTCTGTTCCGGCTCGACCGGGCGGATGCGCGGCGGCAGATCCGGGCCGCGCGCGATTTTGCCATAGGTCTTTTCGGCCAGCGCCTTGACTGTTTCCGGTTCGACATCGCCGGCAACCACCAGCACGGCGTTATTGGGTGTATAATATTTATTGTAGAAGGCCATCGCGTCGGTGCGGTTCAGCTTCTCCATCTCCTGCATCCAGCCGATAACCGGAATGCGGTAGGGCTGGTTCTGCCACAGCGTGGCGTCGACTTCCTCGTCGAGCACCGCCTGCGGATTGCTATCGATGCGCGAGCGGCGCTCCTCGAGGATGACGTCGCGCTCCGTCTTGATGACATCGTCGTTGAGGATGAGGTTGCGCATGCGGTCAGCCTCGAAGCCCATCATCTCACCGAGCGCCTGCGGCACCACCGTCTCGTGAAAGGCGGTGTAGTCGTAGGAGGTGAAGGCGTTGTCCGAGCCGCCGATGGCGGCGACGGCGCGGTCGAGCTCGCCGGCCGCATGGTTGCTGGTCGCCTTGAACATCAGATGCTCGAAGAAATGGGCGATGCCGGACTTGCCCGGCGGCTCGTCGGCGCTGCCGATCTTGTACCAGACCATATGGGTGACGATCGGGGCGCGGTGATCGGGGATGACGACGACCTCCATGCCGTTGTCGAGCAGGAAATCGGTCACGACGCCGTCGTCGGGATTGTTGCCCGCCAGAGCCGGCGCGGCCATCACCAGAGCCAGCCCCAAGAGCGTTCCGCGCAGCCATTCAGCCTGAAATGTCATAGATGGCTCCGGTTTGGTGGTCGGACGATAGGCGGGGTTGCTGGTCGAGGCAAAGCGAATTGTGCGTCATTTTGAAGGCGCCATCGCGGACACCGAATTCAGGCGGCCTCGATAAACCGGATGACCGTCTCGCCATAGTTGCGCTCATCGACAACCGAAAAGCCCGGCCCTGCCTCGAACGGCGCCGCCGCCGCTTCCTCGACGACGCAGAGCGCGCCGGGGGCGAGCCAGCCGCCGGCCTTGGCCGAGCGCAAGGCCCGTTCGCCAAGGCCTTTGCCATAGGGCGGATCGGCGAAGACCAGGCCGAATGCGGCGATGGTGCCCGCCTCGCCCAGGGCCGTCGCGTCGCGGCGGAATATCTTGGTGCGGCCGGTGAGGCCGAAGGCCTCGACATTGGTGCGGATCAGGCCGCGCCCCTCGGCGGATTCTTCGATGAAGACAGCGTAGGAGGCGCCGCGCGACAGCGCTTCGAGGCCGAGCGCACCGGTGCCGGCGAACAGGTCGAGGACGCGCGCGCCGTCCAGTCTTTCGGGAAAGCGATGCGCCAGCACGTTGAAGACCGCCTCACGCGTGCGGTCGGTCGTCGGGCGGATGGCAAAGGTGCGGGGCGTCGCCAGCGGACGCCCGCGAAACTCACCGCCGACGATCCGCATTGCTTCCCTTCGGGCCGCCGCGCGGCCGGTCGCCACCGCCATCCTGACGCTCGCCGCGTGGCTTGCCGAACGGCTTTGCACCGCCGCCTTGCGGCTTGCCGCCGGGCTTGCCGTAAGACGGCTTGAACGAGGCCTTGCGCGCCTTGTTTTCTGCCGCCTTGGCGGCGTCTGCCTCCGCCCTGCCCTTGCCGATCGGCCGTGCGCCCGGCGCCATCCAGACATTGGCCTTGCGCTGGCCCGGCGGCTCGATCGGCCGCTGCTCGCGTTCGGACTTCTTCCCACCGAAGCCGCCACGCGGCTTGTCGCCACGGGGTTTGTCCCCGAAGTCGCTGCGTTCAGGTCTGGGGCCACGCTCGCCAAAGCTCTTTTTCGGCCCAAAGCTCCTGTCGGGGCTTGTCGACAGCTTGCCGAGCGCTTCGTCGCGGCTGCCTTCGCGACGCTTGCGGTTCTTGATCAGGCCGCCCTCGCCGATCGGCCGGCGTTCGCCGTCGCGGGTGAATTTCGGCCGCTCGGGCTCCTCCTCCCGCTCACGCCTGACCGGCTTGTTGGAAAATGGCTTGGTGATATCGGCGTCGAAATTGGCGCCGGACTCTTCGACCAGACGCTCGCCGAGTTGGTCGCGCAGCACACGGCCCTTGATCTCCAGCACATGGCCTTCCGGCAAATCATCGAGCTGGAACGGCCCGTAGGAAATGCGGATCAGCCGCGTCACGTCGAGACCGAGCGAGCCCAGGATGTTCCTGACCTCGCGGTTCTTGCCTTCGCGCAGGCCGAGTGTCAGCCAGGCGTTCGAGCCCTGCTCGCGGTCGAGCGTCGCTTCGATGGCGCCATAAAAGACTCCGTCAACGGCAAGGCCTTCGCGCAGGCCGGCAAGCGCGCTTTCCTCGACCTTGCCGTGGACGCGCACGCGGTAGCGCCTGAGCCAGCCGGTGGCCGGCAGTTCGAGGACGCGCGACAGGCCGCCATCATTGGTGAGCAGCAGGAGGCCTTCGGTGTTGATGTCGAGCCGGCCGATGGTCATCAGCCGCGGCAGCCCGGGGGGCAGCACATCGAAGACGGTCTTGCGGCCTTCGGGATCGCGGTTGGTGGTGACCACGCCGGCCGGTTTGTGGAAAAGGAACAGCCTGGTGCGCTCGATCGGCGGGATCTCCATGCCGTCGAGATGGATGATGTCGCCGGGCATCACGTTGAAGGCCGGCGAGGACAACACCTTGCCATTGACCTTGACGCGACCGGCCGCAATCAGTTCCTCGGCGTCGCGGCGCGAGGCCAGGCCGGCACGCGCCAGCCGCTTGGCAATGCGTTCGCCGGCTTCTTCCGTTACCTCGACGCGACGCGGGCGCGGCTTGAAGCCGCCGTCCGACGCCGCCCGTGCCGTTTGTGCACCTTGCGGCCGATCGCCGCCAAAATCACGCTTAGGACGATCGCCGAAGTCACGCTTGGGACGGTCGAAGCGCCTTTCACCGTGCTCGCCTTCGGCAGCGGCCGGCCGGTCGCCGCGCGGCGCGTAGGGCTTGCGCGGACCTTCGCGCTTCTCATAAGGCTTGCCCTCCGGACGCGGCCCTTTGCTGAACGGCCGGTCGCCGCCCTTGAAGTCGCGCTTCGGCGGTTCGCCTTCGGCCGCCGCTGGCCGGTCGCCGCGCGGTGCGTACGGCTTGCGTGAACCCTCGCGCTGTTCATAAGGCTTGCCTTCCGGACGCGGCCCTTTGCTGAATGGCCGGTCGCCTTTGAAGTCGCGCTTCGGCCGTTCGCCTTCGGCCGCCGCCGGCCGGTCGCCGCGCGGAGTGTAGGGTTTTTTGGCGCCGAAGGACGGCTTGCCGCCCTTGCCGGGAGCGCTGTCGCGACCGCGCGGCCCTGCCGGCTTCGGCCCGGCCTTGCGCGGGAATTTCTTGTTTTTGTCGTCCATGTGGCCTTTGCTCGTTTGCGCGGGTAGTAACAGGATCGCGCTCTAGTGGCGAGGAGATAATCGGAATGGAAACCGCGTGAAGCGGCAGGATTTCATGGCGCTGGCGCTGAAAGAGGCCGAAGCCGCCGCCCAGCGTGGCGAGGTGCCGGTTGGCGCGGTCGTCGTCGGCGGCGATACGGTCGTTGCAAGTGCCGGCAACCGCACCCGCGAGTTCGCCGATCCCACTGCCCATGCCGAGATGCTGGCGATCCGCGAGGCCTGCCGCAAGCTTTCCAGTGAGCGGCTCAGCGGCCACGATCTCTACGTGACGCTGGAGCCGTGCGCCATGTGCGCCGGCGCCATCTCCTTCGCCAGGCTGCGCCGGCTCTATTTCGGCGCTGCCGACGAGAAGGGCGGCGCAGTGGTCAACGGCGTTCGCTTCTTCACGTCACCAACCTGCCACCATGTGCCCGATATCTATCCGGGCATGGCCGAGAACGCTGCGGCAGCGCTGCTGAAAGACTTTTTTCGCGAGCGACGCGGACCCTGATTTTCCGGTCCGGCAGACGGTCCAAATCCAAGTCAGCCAGTCCAGCCAGCCAACCCAGGCAAGAACGTCTCTGGCGCCGTCAGGCTACCAGGGCAGCCAGTCGAACATGCCGCCGCTCTTGCTCTTGGCGGCCGCCTCCTTCTTGAGGCGGCGTTCCTTCTTGTACTCATCCTCGCCGAGGTCATCCACCGGCGCGGTGGGGGCGGCGGCGCGGTATTGCACCGGCGGCTCGCTCAGATATCTGCGGGTGGTCGGGTCGCCCTGTTTGCCTTCAGCCAGACGGCGCTTGACTTCCGCGGCGCGGCCCTTGTCCGAAGCCGCTGGAGTCCATGCCGGCGGATGGCTCGAAGCCGACTGCGCCATCGCGGCCTTGACGGCCACCGGGTCGGTCTGCACGTCATCGACAATCTGCGCCTGGTAGGCCGGGTCGTCCTGATGCAGGGTGGCATCGGCGCGCAGGCGGGCACGGCGCTGCTCCGGCGATTCGGGCCATTCGGCACTTGCCGTCTCGATGCTTTCCTGGGGCGGCGGCAACACTTCCTTCTGCCCTGGCCCCGGCTTCACCAGCGTGGGGCGCGGCTTGTAGTCGATACTCTCCTTGCGCTTGGGTGCGAAGGAAAAAGCCCCCGTGAGGTCGTCGGCAAGCTGCGAGGCAGCAGGCTTGTCGGTCCCGTAAGTGGGCGAGCCCATGCAGCCGGACAAGGCGAGGCCCGATACGACAAGCGGCGCCAGCAGCGCAACGCGCGCGTAAGTTCTCTCGGTCATGCCAAAAAGTCCCACTGTAGACAGCCTCTCGATTGCCGCCGGCCAAAGAAAGGTCCGGTCCCCGTCGCCTATGCTCTTCCGACGGAATTCCGGCGACAATTTGTCGTCCGGAGTTTCGCGTGTTTACCTCAACCACTCGTTAAGGGCAACGCGCCGGGGCCGATCGGCTGCCCGCCGTGGCATTTGTGCACCGCCTTAGAGGCGGCTCAAAGCCTTGAGTTCATGCAGGACAGCGGCGTCACGGGCCGAAACATCCGGGAATTCCGGATCTGAGCCGACATCGGCGGTGTAGCGCCAAGAGCGCGCGCACTTCACCAGGCCGCGGTTCTCCGCCTTCTCGACGACCACGGCGACGCCTTTAACGTCGTCGAGGGTAAAGCTGCCCGCCGGCGCCTTGCCGTGCACGATTACCAGATCGCTGGTGATCGCCATCTCGGCCATATCGACATCGGCGATCGCCGCTTCGAGCGCGGCATCGTCGAGGGTGACGACCGGCACCGCTTCCAGCGAAGAGCCGATGACCTTCTGCGCGCGGGCGATTTCCAGCGCGCCGGTGACGACACGGCGGACCTGCCGCACCTTGCGCCACTTCTCCGCCAGCGCCTCGTCCTTCCAGTCCGCCGGGATTTTCGGGAACTGGTCGAGATGCACCGAGACCGCATCCGGATGACGGTCGAGCCAAGCCTCTTCCATAGTGAAGGGCAGCATCGGCGCCAGCCATTTCACCAGGCAGTCGAAGAGATGGCGCACCACCTGCACGGAAGCCTTGCGCTTCACGCTGGAAGGCGCTTCGCAGTAAAGCGCGTCCTTGCGGACGTCGAAATAGAAGGCCGATAGCTCGACCACCATGAAGTCGAGCAGCGCGCGGGTGATGCGCTTGAATTCGAACGCGTCGTAGCCCGAGCGTACGACTTCATCGAGTTCGGCGAGCCGGTGCAGCATCAGCCGCTCCAGCTCCGGCATCTTGTCCAGCGGCACCTCCTCGCCGTCGTCATGGGCGAGTGTGCCCAGCATCCAGCGGATGGTGTTGCGCAGCTTGCGGTAGGCGTCGATATTGGTCTGCAGCACGTTCTTGCCGAGCCGTTGGTCTTCCCAATAATCGGTCGTCACCACCCACAGCCGCAAGATGTCGGCGCCGGACTGCTTGATGACGTCCTGCGGCACGACCGTGTTGCCGAGCGACTTCGACATTTTCCGCCCCTCCTCATCCATGGTGAAGCCATGGGTGACGACGGTGTCATAGGGCGCCCTGCCCCTGGTGCCGCAGCTTTCGAGCAGCGACGAGTGGAACCAGCCGCGATGCTGATCGGAGCCTTCGAGATAGAGGTCGGCCGGCCATTTCAGGTCGGGCCGGTCCTCAAGCGTGAAGGCATGCGTCGAGCCTGAATCGAACCAGACATCGAGGATGTCCATGACCTGCTGCCATCTCGAGGCATCGTGATTGCCGAGGAACCGCTCCTTGGCGCCGGCGGCGAACCAGGCGTCGGCGCCTTCTTTCTCGAAGGCGTCCATGATGCGCTGGTTGACTGCCTCGTCGCGCAGCACGTTGCCGTCGGCATCGGCAAAGACGGCGATCGGCACGCCCCAGGCGCGCTGGCGCGACAGCACCCAGTCGGGGCGCTCCTCGATCATGGCGCGGATGCGGTTCTGGCCGGCGGCGGGCACGAAGCGGGTATCGTCGATGGCTTTCAGCGCGCGGCCGCGCAGCGTCGTGCCGTCGCCAAGCTCCTGGTCCATATAGACGAACCATTGGGGCGTGTTGCGGAAGATGATCGGCTTCTTCGAGCGCCAGGAATGCGGATAGGAGTGCTTCAGGCGGCCGCGCGCGAACAGCGCGTTGCGCTTGATCAGCTCGTCGATGACAGCCTGGTTGGCGTTGCCCTTCTTGCCATTGTCGTCGATGACGCGCGCCGCTCCACCCTCGCGGTGCGGGCCGA
This sequence comes from Mesorhizobium sp. M0045, assembly GCF_040323385.1. Lineage (NCBI taxonomy): Bacteria > Pseudomonadati > Pseudomonadota > Alphaproteobacteria > Hyphomicrobiales > Phyllobacteriaceae > Mesorhizobium > Mesorhizobium sp. M0045. The sequence continues at coordinate 22,495 of NZ_JAMYUY010000021.1, read as the reverse complement.
AGCCCGGCGCGTCCTTGGTGAAGAAGCCGGCATCGTCAACGGTGAAGGGGATCGCAGTGTCGATGCCGCGCTGGCGAAGGTCAGAGGCGGCATCCATCCAGGCGTCAAAGTCTTCGCGGCCGTGTCCCGGCGCGGTGTGGACGAATCCGGTGCCGGCATCGTCGGTGACATGATCGCCGGCGAGCATGGGCACGGGAAAATCGTAGCCGCCACCCAGACTTTTGAGGGGATGCGAAAGCGTAAGATTTTCAAGCTCTTCGGCGCCAACGTTGCGAAGCCGATTCAGGGTGACCTTGGCCTTCGCGGCAGCGTCGTCTGCAAGTTTCTCGGCAAAGATCAGCTTTTCGCCGGGCTGGGGACCAAAGGCGTTCTCGGCCGCTGTAACCTCATAGAGACCATAGTTGATGCGCGGCGAGTAATTGACGGCGCGGTTGCCGGGGATTGTCCACGGCGTCGTCGTCCAGATGACGACGCTGGCATCAAGCAGATCGAGCGACGTCTGCGTCAGCTTGGGATCCAGGGCTGGCTGTCCATCCTCGATGTTGATGACCTGGCGAGCGAGGCTGACGACCGGAAACTTCGCCCAGATCGTGTCCGACTCGTAGTCCTGGTATTCGACCTCCGCCTCGGCCAGCGCGGTGCGTTCGACGACGCTCCACATCACCGGCTTGGAGCCGCGATAGAGCTGGCCGGACATGGCGAATTTCAGCAGCTCGCCGGCGATGCGCGCCTCGGCGTGGAAAGCCATCGTCGTATAGGGATTGTCGAAGTCGCCGACGACGCCGAGGCGCTGGAACTCGGAACCCTGCACCTTGATCCAGTGCGCCGCAAACTCACGGCATTCCTGCCGGAACTCGTTAACCGGCACCTCGTCCTTGTTCTTGCCCTTGGCGCGGTACTGCTCCTCGATCTTCCATTCAATCGGCAGGCCGTGGCAATCCCAACCGGGTACATAGTTCGAGTCATAGCCGCGCATCTGAAACGAGCGGGTGATGACGTCCTTGAGGATCTTGTTCAGCGCGTGGCCGATATGGATGTTGCCATTGGCGTAAGGCGGGCCGTCGTGCAGCACGTATTTTTCGCGGCCGGCTGCGTCTTCGCGCAACTTGCGGTAAAGGTCCATGTCCTGCCAGCGCTTGACCAGCAGCGGTTCCTTTTCCGGCAAACCGGCGCGCATCGGGAAATCCGTCTGCGGCAGGTAGAGCGTTTTGGAATAGTCGATCGTCTCGGCGGTCTCGGTATCAGTCATTCGTCTGCCATATGCGTTGCCGGCGGCAAAAGAGCCCGGGCGTTGAAGTTCTTCGCTTTGACGCATATCGTCTTCCCAAAACCGGACCCACTTTTGGGCGATATGCGTTGATGATCTGGAAAAAGCGCGAGAGGCCGCGCGCAAGATTCCCGGCGGCCCCGGCGGCGGTCAAGCCGCCCGGAACACCGGGCCTGTAATTCGTATCGCAGTCGCGAGAAGGCGCGAAAAGCTCGTCATGGCTGGGCTTTTAGCCGAGACAGGCGATATTGAAAAGCCCGAACTCTGATGCTTCCTTGCGTTAGGTGCCAATTGCGCATACATTTGTAGGCAAATGGCCTGCAGTGCCAAGGAAACAATTCATGTCGGTCGCAGCAAGGGCAATTCGCGCAACACGCGACTTTTCCGTCCCTACGGACAAGATCGATCATCTGCGCAGTCTGGGTTTCAGTAGCGAAGAACTCTATCGTATCGTTGCCCCCCGCCGCACGCTGGCGCGTCGCAAGGAACATGCCGAGCCGCTTTCGCCAGCTGAATCCGACCGCGCCCTGCGCCTTGAACGCATCGCCGAGCAGGCGGATCGGGTATTCGGTAGCCATGAGAAAGCCCAGCGTTGGCTGAGAAGCGAGATCATAGCATTGGATGGTGCAAGGCCGATCGATCTCCTTGAGACAGAGACCGGCGCCCACGTCGTTTCCGAAGAGCTTATCCGTATCGACTTTGGCATGCTTGCCTGACGATGCGCATCTGGCGCATCTCCAGTTTCGCGGATCTCTCGGGTCGTGGCGGAACGCTCGTTGATGGAAGATGGAACAGGCGCGGAATGCCCATCGTCTATTGCACCGACCACCCTTCGACGGCACTGCTGGAGATACTGGTGCATGCGACGCGCGAAACCGTTCCGGAAACCTACCAGCTTATCGAAATCGACGTTCCGGACGGAATAGAAATGACCGAACCGGTTATCCAGGACGGCTGGGACAAGGACATGGAATCGACACGGCGACAGGGCACGGACTTTCTCTCGGCCAATCGTTACGCGCTCATGAAAATTCCTTCGATCATAATGCGCAAGGCAAACAACTATCTGCTCAACCCGACCCATGACGATGCGTCACGCATTACGATTGCGGGCCTATACCATTATCCGTTCGACAGCCGTTTGATCAAATGAGCCGACGCCCGCCCGCTCACATCGAGAAATCGAAGCGGTAGGTCGTCGACACGCCGATCGTGAACTGGTTGCGATCGCCGCGCTCCTTGACCAGGCTGGAATCGCCGGCCGGGCCCATCAGGCGGGAATATTCGCCGAACAGACTGGCCGTCATCGGCTCGGTCACCTTCCAGGTCACCGCGCCGCCCAGGCCCGCCGACTTCACCCCGCCACCGGGATGATATTCGCTGAGCCCCGAGGCCAGGGACTCCTCGGCATCAACGCCGTAATAGGCGTCGAAATAGTCCGATGAGGCGAATGAAACGCGCGGCCCGCCCGAAATCCTGACATCGGGCGTCACATCGTAAAAGGCGTCGGCGGCGATGTCGGCGACAAAGCCGTTATGGGCGCGAATGCCATGCCGCAATTCGGCGCGGGCACGCAGCCAATCCAAAGGATAGAATTCGAAGAAGCCGCCGGCCTCGCCGCCCCAGCGCACCGGGTCGAGACCCTTCAACTCGTCGGCATCACCACCGTCGCGGGAAAACAGGAACTTGCCTGTCAGGCCGGCGCGGACGCCGCCATCGTCGATCAATGCCAACGAGATATTGTCGTTGCGCGAGGTGAAGCGCGCCGCGGGACCAGCCTTGCCGAGCGAGATGATTGGCGAGGCGCTGAGCAGGTACTTTTTGCCGCCTTCGAAATTCGGGGCAACCATGCCGGTGGCGCCGACCGTCAGGTACCAGTCTCCGGACATCCAGCCGAAGGTGCCCTCGCCTGCCTTGGCAACGCCGCAGGTGCCGAGCATGAATGCGGCCAAGACCGTCGGGACAGACCGCATCATTACTCCATACGTCGAACGCGTTGACGAACACTATCAGCCTTGATCCAAGCCATGGCGCCAGTTCGGTAAAATTTGACTTAATGTCCGTAACCTTGGCAGCGTTGGCCGGGCTGTTTTCCGCATTGCAGCGAATTGTACTGGCGCACCAAGATTCCAGATCAAGATGTTTGGAATGCGCCAGCAGCTGCTTCGGCAGGGGTTATAAATATTCGCGGGCAAACATCCCCGCGCTGTGAAGAGCGCGCCGACCGGCACCCAGCCCCGCATTCCAAACCGGCCAAGCGTGAATCATATGCGGCCAAATTTCGAGACGTACTTTGACGTCAGCCGCGCCAGCGGCTTCCGCGAGCCGAGTTGCGTCCGACAACAGCGTCTCGGCCGAACCGACTTGTATAAGCATTGGGGGAAATCCGCTCAGATCGGCGAACAAAGGCGAGATCAGCGGATCGCGCCGACCAACGCCATTGGGAACATAGGCGGTTGCCAGTTCCCCCAAATACGCCCGGTGGATGATAGGGTCGATTGCGTCCTTGGTTGATAGTGTCGCGCCGGACATCGAAAGGTCCGTCCAGGGCGAACACAGCCAAAGACATCGCGGCAACCGCTCGCCTGCCGTGCGCAATATACTGACCAGGCACAGGGTGAGGTTGCCGCCCGCACTGTCTCCCCCAACCACGGTGCGATCCGGCGCAATGCCTTGCCGCCTCAGAAAGCGCCATGCGGTGAGTGCGTCTTCATGTTGCGCAGGGAAAGGATGTTCCGGCGCTCGTCGATAGGCGATCGCGAGGGTGCGCATTCCCATTGCCCGACCTGCCTCGGTCACCATTCGACGATGACTTTTAAGAGAGCCGGAGCAGTAGCCGCCACCGTGGAAAAAGAGCAGAATCTTATCCCTGTTACTGCCAGGCGCCAGGGACCACTCTCCCTCGAGGCCATCGAAAACCACATGCTCGCATCGGATGTCCTCCGCGACCGGCCAGACCGAACCGACTTCGTCGAGCCGTGCCCGGCGTTCGTCCCAGCGGACCGTTCGTGGTTTTGACGTCAACAGCCTACGGATGGCATTGATCTCCAGCAGATCGCGGTGTTCGTCCATATCGCTCATTTTGCTTCCCCAGCCTCATCAAGCGTAGAACACGGTATACAGCAGCAGCCGCACGTCATCGATAAAGGGCCAACGCCAGCGCTGGGAATTTTTCGTTACACTTGCGCCATGGCGAATACACGGGACGACGGGTCGCCCGTAAACCCGCTTGTCATCTTTTAGCGCTGGCCCACCCCTGCACACGATCGAATATTCCATCTGGTATTTGGCCGCCTCGGATAAAAAGCGAAGGTCTGGCAAGCGGATCGCTCGGGAGTGTGGCGCTCACAGCCTGCTCGCTGGACGGGCAAGGCGATCGGCGCTACCTTTCGGAACAAAGAAGCTAGGCAACCTTGACGGAGAAGGGCAATGACCGTGCACAGCGATGCCATGAAAGACGCCATTGGCCAGACGCGGGCGAAGTGGGGATGGTTCGTCGCGCTCGGGGTGCTGCTGCTCATCTTCGGCGGCATTGCTTTCGGCAATCTGTTCATCGCAACCGTCGCCTCGGTTTATGTCGTCGGCTGGCTGATGCTGATGGCCGGCGTCATCGAGATCATTCATGCGTTCGGCGTGAAGACATGGGGCCGCTTCTTCTATTGGCTGCTCAGCGGCCTTCTCTACGCCGTCGCCGGGTTCTTCGCCTTCTACAATCCACTGCTGGCCTCGGCGGTGCTGACATTCCTCCTGGCGGTCGCGCTGCTTGCCTCAGGCGTGCTCAGGGCCTGGGTCGGCTACAGCCACCGGCCGCAGCCGGGCTGGGGCTGGGTGGTCACGGCCGGCGTCATCAGCGCGCTGGCGGGACTGGTCATCGCCATGGGCTGGCCGGTCAACAGCGTGTGGGTGCTCGGCCTGTTCCTGGCCGTCGACCTGATTTTCCAAGGCTGGACCTTCATTGCCGTCGGCCTGGCGCTGAAGAGATAAATTCTGGTTGAGCATGATCTTAGTCGGAAAACCGGTTCCCACTTTTTGTCTTCGCTGACCTTCGGGTCGGGACCATGCTCTAAAAAGCAATGGCCGCGTCCAGCCCGGAAAGCGGCCTGACGCCGGCGAGCAGTGCCTTCGCCTCGGCCTCGTCACGCTTCATCTGGGCGACCAGCGCGTCAAGCCCGTCGAACTTCACCTCCGAGCGCAGGTAGCCGAAGAAGGACACGGCACAAATCTCGCCATAGAGGTCGCCGGAAAAGTCGAAGACGAAGGTCTCCAGCAATGGCGCGCCATTGTCGTCGACCGTCGGCCGGCGGCCGAAGCTGGCGACGCCATCATGAAGGGAACCGTCGGCGCGGCGGAAGCGGACGGCATAAATCCCTTCCTTGAGGGTGGCTTCCGGCGAAAGCCTCATGTTTGCGGTCGGAAAGCCGAGTGTCCGGCCGAGCTGCTGGCCGCCGATCACCTCCGCCTCGACGGTGAAACGGTAGCCGAGCAAGCCGGCGGCCTCGGCCACATTGCCCTCGCACAGCAGCGTGCGTATGCGGCTCGACGACACCACCTCGGCGCTTTCGTCGCGAAACGCATCGACCAGCGTGACGCCGAAGCCATGGCGCTCGCCGGCAGCCATCAGATAGGCCGGACCGCCCTGGCGGTCCTTGCCGAAATGGAAATCGAAGCCGGTGACGGCGTGGCTTATGCCGAGGTTGCGCTCGAGCACGCCGGTGACGAAAGCCTCCGCCGACAAGGAGGCGAACTCGCGTGTGAACGGCTGCTCGACCAGCGCCGAAAAGCCCAGATGCGACAACAGCCGCGCCTTCATCGGCGGCGGCGTCAGCACGAACAGCGGCATGTCCGGCCTGAAAACCTTTCGCGGATGCGGTACGAAGGTCAGTACCAGGGCGGGTACGCCGCGACGCTCCGCTTCGGCGCGCGCGCGTTCGAGCACCGCCTGGTGGCCGCGGTGGACACCGTCGAAATTGCCGATAGCCACCACGCCGCCGCGCAGATGGGCCGGCAGCGGTGCGGTTGCGGAAATGCGTTCGAACATTGCCGTCATGGCTTGAACCTATTGCAGTCTGGGAATCACCGCGACCGGCCTGTAGCCGTATTTTTCCAGAAAGGCCGCGAGCCTGGCCGGATCCGGCTGCAGCGTCTCACCGTAATCGCGGGCATGGATGCCGCCCGATACGTAGAGCACGTCGAAGCCATTGTCGGCCGCGCCCTTGATGTCGGTCATCATGCCGTCGCCGATGGCCAGAACTTGCGAACGCTCGACCGGGCGGCCGAGAATGACGGCGACCTCCTTCATGGCGACGTCATAGACCGGCGCGTACGGCTTGCCGGCGATCAGCGTGCGTCCGCCAAGCTGTGCGTATTCGCGGGCCAAAGCGCCTGCGCACCAGATCATGCGTTCGCCGCGCTCGACGACGATGTCGGGATTGGCGCAGATGAAGGGCAGGTTCCTGGCACGCAGCCGCCGCAGAAGATCGGCATAATCTTCCGGCTTCTCCACCTCGTCGTCGAACAGGCCGGTGCAGACCACGCCGGATGCTTCGAACTCCTCGACGAGCTCGACGTCGAGGCCCTCATAGAGCGTGAAATCCCGATCGGCGCCTATATGGAAGATCTTTCGCGGCCCTTCGGCGATCAGATCGCGGGTAACGTCGCCGGACGTTACGACACGGTCATAGGCAGCGGGAGGAACGCCGATGGCGTTCATCTGCGCCACCACGTCGGCGCTGCGGCGCGGCGAATTGGTGATCAGCACGACAGGTATTCTCGCCGCGCGAGCAGCGATCAGCGCGGCAGCCGCCGCCGGGAAATGCCATTCGCCATTGTGCACCACGCCCCAGACGTCGCACAGTATGGCTGAATAGGCTCCCGACAAGTCTGCGAGCGAACCGATGATGTCGGGCGAATCCGCCATGCCGTTGTCCCTGTACCATGATGCTTGCAAGCGCCGCGACCGACGGTCCGTAGCGGCCGGCCCGGATTAACCGAAGCGCTTCGCCCTGTCACCAGCTTTCATTGTGTCCGCAAGATTGTCGTCCGGGAACTAAGGCAGGAGGCCCGGCGCACTGGCGCAAAGGCTCCTGCCCTCATGCCCTTGCGGATGATGGAAGCATGTGGTGAGTGTTCCCATCCGGAGATGCGCTCTTGCCTGAACCCGCCAACCACCTTGCCTTCGCGCTGGTCTGCCTCGGCATGGTGCTGACGCCCGGCCCGAACATGATCTATCTGATCTCGCGCTCGCTGTCGCAGGGGCCGAAGGCCGGGCTGATCTCGCTGGGCGGCGTGGCGCTCGGTTTCTTGTTCTATGTGCTGTCGGCGGCGTTCGGCATCACCGCGCTGCTGCTCGCCGTACCCTTTGCCTATGATGTGCTGCGCCTTGCCGGCGCGCTCTATTTGCTGTGGCTCGCCTGGCAAGCGGTGAAGCCCGGCGGGCGCTCGCCCTTCCATATCCGCGAACTGCCGAAAGACAGGCCGCGCAAGCTGTTCGCGATGGGCCTGATGACCAACCTGCTCAACCCGAAGGTGGCAGTGCTCTATCTGTCGCTGCTGCCGCAATTCATCAGCCCCGGCAAGGGCCACGTGCTGTCGCAGCTTCTAGTGCTCGGTGCCACGCAGGTCGCGATCAGCCTGACCGTCAATGCCATCATCGCGGTGACGGCCGGCTCGATCGCGGTTTTCCTCGCCGGGCGGCCCTTATGGATGGTGATCCAGCGCTGGATGATGGGTACGGTGCTGACCGCGCTGGCCGTCAAGATGGCAACCGACGCGCAACGCTGATCGGTCCTACATTGGCCGCCTGACCTGCTCCGCCCGCTCCGGTTCGACCACCCTGCGATAAAGATGCCAGGTCGCGTGGCCAAGGATGGGCATGACGACGGCAAGCCCGGCAAATAGCGGGATCGAGCCGATGACCAGGAGCACGGCGACCATCAGGCCCCACAGCGCCATCTGTAGCGGGTTTGTCAGGACGGCGCGCGCCGACGTCTCGACTGCCGAGACCGCGCCGACATCGCGGTCGAGCAGCAGCGGAAAGGCGACGACGGTCGTCGCCAGCACGATCGCGGCGAAGACGAACCCGGCCAGGTTGCCGAGCAGGATCAGCGTCCAGCCCTTGCTGGTCGTCAGCACCTCGCGAATAAAGCCGGCAATAGAGGCCGGAGGCTGATTGCCGTACAGGCTGGTGTAGATCGACTGCGCGGTGAACAGCCAGAGCAGGAACAGTACCAGCAGCATGATGCCGATGACCGCAATCGCGGGGAGCGCCGGCGAGTGGCGCACGTCGAGCGCATGCCACCAGGATGTATCCATGCCGAACTCGCGCCGGCGGCTGATTTCGTAAAGGCCGATAGCCGCGAACGGACCGACCAAAGCGAAGCCGGACATCAGCGGATAGATCAGCTGGATGGCGTTCGAGCCCGAGGTCCACTGCGTCAGGATCAGGCCGACCACCGGATAGATCAGGCACAGGAACACATAATGCGACGGCTTGGCCCAGAAATCCTCGACGCCGAGACGGAGCGCATCAATCAGATCCTCGGTGCTGATGCGGCGCACCGTGGGCTGTACATGCATTCCACGTGCATCAGCCATGACATGAAAGCCGGCCATAACCTTTCTCCCGTGTGTCGGGGCGGTCACCGCCAGGATGGCCGCCCGCAGCTGCCACTTCAAGAACGTCGACATGATAGCCGATCTGGGCGTGCTTGTCGCCAGCGCCCGGCGCCGGGGCGCCGGGCGCTGAGCGAACAGTTACGCCGCGAAGCGATCGATCACCTCGGCCAGCGGCAAGTGACCGAAGCAAGCGCCTGACCCGGCGGGCTTTTCGCCAGCCTCGACAGCGAGCGCGTATTGCACGGCCGGATCGGCTTCGATGCGGCGGCGTAGCGCCGCCAGCTTTGGGTAAGCGGCGCCGTCGACCGCCTGGTGGAACTCCGCCCAGCGCGCCACGCCGATCAACGTGGTGTCGGCAAGCGTCAGCCGCTCGCCGATCAGGAAATCCGTGTCGAGGATCATCGCCTCAAGCTGGTTATGGCGGTTGGTAACGACCTTGCGGCCGAAATCACGTAAAGTCGCCAGCAGCACCGGTTCGGCCGACTCCATTTCATATGCCGCCCAGAGCGGGGTGAAGGCGGCGGTGAAGCCGGTGTTTATGAAGGCGACCAGCTGGTGCATCCGGTCGGCCTCCGGCGAGCGAGGATCGAAGCTGATACGGCGTTGCGTATCGCGGGCTTCGAGCCAGGCGGCAATCGCCATAGTCTCGGTGAGCACCCTGCCCTCGTGCGTGATCAACACCGGCGTTTCCTGACGGCCGTTGATGCTGGCATAGGCGTCGTTCTTCATCTCAGTGAGCATGTCGACACGACACAGGCGATAGGGTTGTCCGAGGCGTTCAAAAGCAGCGACAAGCCCCATCGAACTTCCCAGCGGGAAGCCGTAAAGGAGAATAGGTTCCATTTCTTTGTCTCTTCCATGTTAGGGGTCACGCTGCGCAGCGAAACTTGACCCTAAACGCTGGTCGCCCCATGTAAATTAGGCACTATTCTGTAACCAGGTCCCCGCCATGAAAGATGTCGTCTCACGCTGCCCGATCGAGGAGACCATGCGTGTGCTCAGCGGTCGTTGGCCCACCTTGCTGCTCTATTATCTCAAGGATGGTACCAAGCGCTTCAGCGATTTGAGGCGTGACAACCCGGCAGTGTCGCACCGCATCCTGGCGCTGGAACTGCGCAAGCTGGAGGAAGCCGGGATCGTGCGGCGAACGGCGCATGCCGGCTATCCACTACGTGTGGATTACGACCTCACGGAGCCCGGCCTCAAGCTTGTGCCGCTTATCGACGCCCTGGGCGACTGGTGGGAACATACCGAAGACGATCGGGACGGCCGGGTTTCATCGACGCCGGAAACCAAACTCGTGGCGGCGGAATAGCCGACCGGCGATCACCGCATCGCAAAGACTGCCGGCGAGAGCCCAGCGCGCGCCAAGCCGTTCATACATTAGATCCCGCAAGACCAAGCGACCGGCTTATGGGGCGCGCCATTGTGGCCGACCAAACCGGGCAAGGCGCGGGCCATCCAGCACCAACTCCTGTAGCATGGCTCGCCAATCCCGGTCACTGACCCGCCGTTCGATCTCATTGCCCGATCAGATCGGCTGACCATGCTGGATGGCTGTTGCTTTCGATTTAGACGTGGATGAAGAGCCTACTTATGCTCTTGAAGTTTCTCCTGAGACTTTACCGTTTGATCGTCTCCAAGTTCCATATTGTGCATCGTTGCAATCAACCATCCATCGTGATCCCGCGTCGCCACTACGCTGATTAATCCGCGCCGACGCGGCCATTCGTTTCCCATCGGATCGAGTGCGCCAGTCATGGACCACCGCAGGTCGAGCGTGGCAACATCCGGGCGAACAAGCCTGTTCCGCACGCTTTCCGCGGATAGGTGGCTGTGCTTGAACATCTTCTCAAAAATTGGGGCATGGAACTGCTCGATCCTGTCACGTCCAGTCGCCTGCATACCGAAGACGTTAGTAAATTCGGCATCTGCCGCGAATACGGCGGCAAAGGCGCGAGCATCGTGACGATTCCAAGCGTCGATCAGCCTGTACGCGACACTTTCCACCCCTTCGGTTCGGACGTTGCCAGTAGCCATGCTGACCTCTTGCCATATAGTTCGGTTGCCATACTATATGGGCACCATATAAGTTTGGAAAGATGGATAATCAGCCATACACGCAGTCTCTGCTTCTCTATGCTTATCAATCGTCGGCGAGCGCTTTGGTCCAGGTTCTCCGGGAGAGCGGCCATTCGGCAATCAAGCCCAAACACGGCGCTGTATTCGCCAACATCGACGCGGAAGGAACCCGACCCAGCGTCCTCGCAGAGCGAGCGGGCATTGGCAAAGCATCGATGGGTGAGTTGATCGATGAACTGGAGCGCCTCGGTTATGTTCGGCGCTCGCGTGATCCGAACGACCGACGGGCCAAATTAATCGTTGCAACCGACGCGGCGCTTGCGGTGATCCGGACCGTCCACGATTTCAATCAGCGTCTCGAAGACCAATACCGGAGGCTGCTTGGTGCTCAGGCGTACGAATCGCTCCGGTCGTCACTGCAAGCGATATCCCCCAGAGAAAATTTGCAACCGAGGATACCTCGCCAGCGCTCGTGAAGCCGCAAAGATGGGGCAAAAGAAGCTGTCTGTCCGTGAATGCCTGACTGGTGTCGAGCCGGAAACCATCATCACGCATTTTCACCGCCCTGCCCGGCAAAAGCCATGATCGCGCTTATGTCAGGCGGGCATGACCGTTACGAAAATCGAAAATTATGGGGCCCAACCAAGCCTAAGTAGGCGCGTGCTGCTCAGAGCTGCCGGCCTTGGCGCCCTTGCCGGGCTCGTCGCCTGCGCCACCGTGCTGCCCACCGGCGAAGGCGCCGGTGTCTCTGCCTCCGCCGCTGGCACGCTGGCCGGCATCCGCGCTTCGGCGGGTCTCGGGCCGCTTGTCCCCGATGCCCGGCTCGAGCAGGCGGCACTGCAGCAGGCCGGCTATATGGCGCGCGGCCGCCGAATGAACCACACCACCGGCTGGGGCAAGGACTTTGCCTCGCGCGTCAAAGACAATGGCATTGCCGGCGCTGCCGCCGAAAACATCGCCGAAGGCCGCTTCGACCAGCAGAAGCTGTTCGATATCTGGGTGCATTCGCCAGGCCACCGCCGCAACATGCTCGACCCGCGCTTCACCCGCTTCGGTCTCGCCTATGTGCGCGACGGCCGCGACAGCACGCTTCGCTACTGGTGCCTTGTGCTCGGCAGATAACTTCCGCCATTTGGTCGGCGGAAGCCTGCTGGCGACCGATCCGTCAGTCTTTGCGGCCGCCGCCGAGCAATTCCTCGATGTCCTGCGCGCAAACCGGCCTGCTGAAATGATAGCCCTGCATTTCGTCGCAATTGTTCCTGCGCAGGAAAGCAACCTGATCATCTGTCTCAACGCCCTCGGCGATGACCCTCAGGTTGAGATTTTGCCCCAATGAAATCACCGCGCTGGCCACAGCCTGATCGTTCTCATCGGCGGCGAGATCCTTGATGAAGGACTTGTCGATCTTCAGCCGCGCCACGGGAAAGGTCTTGAGTGCGCTGAGGCTGGAATAGCCGGTGCCGAAATCATCGATCGAGATCTGGACACCCAGGCCTTGCAGGGCGTTCATGGTGGCGACCGCCAGCTCGATATCCTGCATGATCAGGCTCTCGGTCACCTCCAGCTCGAGATACCTGGCCTCCAGGCCGCTGTCCTTCAGCGCGCTGACGATGCGATCGATCAGGTTGCGCTCCCTGAATTGCCGCGCCGACACATTCACGCAAACGGTCAAGGGCGGCAGTCCCGCGTCTTGCCAGGCTTTGTTCTGCCGGCACGCCTCACGCAGAACCCAGTCGCCGATCGGTACGATCAGACCTGTCTCCTCGGCGGTCGGTATGAACATCGTCGGCATTACCGTGCCAAGCGTTGGATGGTTCCAGCGTATCAGCGCCTCGACCGCAAAAACCCGACCTGACCGAAGGTCCACTTGCGGCTGGTAGAGCAGCGTGAATTCCGAACGGGCCAAGGCGTTTCGCAACTCTTCCTGAAGCACGAATTTTTCATGCGCCCTGGTGTTGAACTCCGGAGCGTAAAACTGGAAATTGTCGCGGCCGAACTCCTTGGCGCGATACATGGCCGCATCGGCATTTGCCAGCAGCGTATCGGGATCCGTTCCATCCTTGGGATAGTTGGCAATGCCGATGCTGGCCGTCGCCCGCACCAGATGTGCTCCGAGCCGAACCGGCTCGGCGAGTGCAGCCCTGAGCTTTTGCAACGTCTCGGAAACGAGATCAACGTTCGCCGGCTGGTCGAACAGCACGATGACGAATTCGTCACCGCCAAGCCGCACGACGGTATCGGTCGCCCTTACGCAGTCGACCATGCGACTAGCGACGGTCTTCAGAAGCTCGTCGCCGGCATTGTGGCCGAGCGTGTCGTTAACGAATTTGAAATTGTCCAGATCGATGAACACCACCGTCACCCAGCGATCGTATCGCTGGGCGTACAAGACCGCCTGTGAAAGCCGATCCTCCAACAAGGCGCGATTGGGAAGCCCGGTCAGCACGTCATGGTTGGCCATGAAGTGGATCCGGTCTTCGGCCTGTTTGCGTTCGATGGCGATCCCGGCGATGCGCGTGGTGAAATCGATGAGGCGAGTCTCGGCCTCTGTCGGTTCGCGCACCGTCATCGAATACATCGCAAAGACTCCAAGCACGGCGCCCTGATGCGACAGGATCGGGGTCGACCAGCATGAACGCAAACCGTGCGGCCGCGCGAGTTCGCGATAATCCTCCCAAAGCGGATCGTGCATGATGTCAGCGACGATCACCGGCTCGCGCCGATAGACTGCGGTTCCGCAAGACCCTGCTCTGGGGCCGACCGCGGCGCCGTCGACGGCGTCGGTGTAGTCTCTCGCCAGGCTGGGCGCGGCGGCGTGACGCAAGTGGCTGCCATCCTTGTCGAGCAGCAAGACCGAACCGAATATCCCCGCCAGTTGGGATTCGACCAGACGCATGAGCCGCTCGAGCACATCTTCGAGGGGAGCGCTCTTTGCGATCATCTCGAGGATATGCGCCTGCCCGTCGCGCAGGATTTCGGCCCGCTTGCGCGCAGTGATGTCGCGGGCAATGCCGACGAGGCCGAAAATGTTGTTTTGAACGTTGCGCAACGGCAGTTTCGTCGACAGGAACCATTTGCCGGTGCCTGACGCATCGATGACGAACTCCTCCTCGTCGATCATCGGCTGTCCGTCGCGCATCAGTTGCTGCTCGATGAAGCGAAACTTCTGCGCAAGTTCCGGCGCATGAAGGTCGAAGTCGCTCAGACCGATCATGTCGCTCGTGCTGTCCCGACCGCTATCGGACGCAATGGCTCGGTTCGCGACGACGAAGCGGCTTTCGGTGTCCTTCACCCACATGTAGTCAGGCACCAGGTCGATCAGCGTCTGCAAGGAGATACGCTCGTCAACGACCAAGCGATTGGCGCTGAGCTCGCTGATGTCCTCGTGCGTGGCCACCCAGCCGCCGTCAGGCATCGGTTGATGGCAGACCTGAATTGTCCGGCCATCGGCGAGCTCGGCTGTCCAGTTCCCCGAAGCCGTGCCCGAATTGACTGCCCGGGCCAACCCCAGATAGGCGTCCGCATTCATTGCCGAGGTCCCGACAGCGACGCGCCGCTCGACGATTTCGCGCAGCGCCACACCCGGCTGCAATTGCTCCGGTGCAAGGCGATAGATTTCCGCGTAGCGTCGGTTGCACAGGATCAGCCGTTCATCGGCGTCAAAGAAACAGATGCCTTGCGAGATGTTCTCTATCGCGGTCTGGAACCGCAGTGCCTGGTCCTGAAGCGCCGCAATCGTGGCGCGAAGTTCGCGCTCGAGGACTTCGTACGAGGTAGTCGCCAGTTTTGCCAGCGTCGTCAGATTGGCGGACTCGGGCGCTGCGGCGGTTTGCCTGGATGATTTCGTGGCCAAACACAATTCCTCCCGCTGATGCTTGAGGCAAGCAATGGAGGCTCGCCTTCAACCCAAAAGCAGTGCATATTGGTCCGGATATACTAATGGCAGGTGAACCTGGCTCAACGCGACGCGACCGGCACAGCCAACGGAAACCTCGAGCCGGTCGCGGTTGCCGTAAGCCCTGAGGCTTAGTCCATATGCGCGGCAGGCGCCCCACCGGCGGGCGGCGCGGCCTTTGGCTTGCGCAGCAGGAAAACAAACGGAATGGCAAGCAGCGTCATCATCATCAGCAGCTTGAAGTCATTGACGTAGGAGATCATCATCGCCTGGACATTGACCATGCGATCCATCAGCGACAGCGCCGTCGGATCGCCGCCCGCCGCTGCCGGCGATGCCGCCCAGAGGTTGGGGTTGAACGGATTGATGTAGGCCGAAAGCTCGGCATGGTTGATCTGCGTGTTGCGTACCAGCAAAACCGTCACCACCGACACGCCGATCGACGAGCCAAGGTTGCGCACCAGGCTGAACAACGCCGTGGCATCGGTGCGGAAGCGTGCGTCGAGCGTGGCGAAGGCTACAGTCGACAGCGGCACGAACACCATGCCCATTCCCAGGCCCTGGATGACGCCGGAACTGAGGATCAGCCAGTCGTCCATCTGCGGCGAGAAGCTGGACATCGTGTAGAGCGACTGCGCGGTTAGCAGGAAGCCGATGACGACGAGGATCCTGGCATCGATCCTGTGCATGATCCGCCCGACGAACAGCATCGCGATCATCGTGCCGACACCACGCGGCCCCAGGACAATGCCGATGGTGAGGGTCGGATAGCCGAAGATGGTCGACAGCATTGGCGGCAGCAGCGACATGCTCGCCAAGATGAGCACGCCCATGACAAAGATGAACGCCAGCCCGGTGACGAAATTGCGATCGAGGAAGATCTTCGGGTCGATAAAGGGGTGCTCCGCCGTCAATGTGTGAATGGTGAACACCCAGAAGCCGGTGATGGAAAGACCGAGCTCGATCCATATCTCGATCGAGGAAAACCAGTCGACCTCGCCGCCGCGATCGAGCATCAGCTGCAGCGCGCCGACACCGAGCGAGAGCATGGTGAAGCCGAAGAAATCGAAGCTGCGCACCCGCCGGGCAACGCTGGGAAGATACGCCGCCATGCCGAGGAAGGCGATGATGCCGACCGGCAGGTTGATGAAGAACACCCAGCGCCAGTTGAAGTTCTCGGTCAGCCAGCCACCCAGCGTCGGGCCAAGGATCGGTCCCAGCATGATGCCGGCGCCCCAGATGGCCATGGCTTGGCCGTGGCGTTCCCTAGGGTTGATGTCGAGCAGGAAGGTCTGCGACAGCGGCACGATGGCAGCGCCGAACACACCTTGCATGAGCCGGAACAAAACGATGGTCTCCAGGCTCCAGGCGATGCCGCACAGCATGGAGAAGACGGTGAAGCCGACCACGGCCGTCAGGAACAGCTCCTTGCGACCGAAGCGGTCGGCAAGCCAGCCGGTCACCGGCGTCATGATCGCCGCGGCAACGATGTAGGAGGTCAGCACCCAGTTGATGTTGTCGGGGGAGGCGCCGAGATCGCCGGTCATGGTCGGCAGCGCAACGTTGGCGATCGTCGTGTCGAGCGCCTGCATGATCGTCGCAAGCATGAGCGCGACTGTAATCAGGCCGCGGTGCGGTACTTCGCGAAAGGGTTCTGGGCTGCTCATGACGTAAAACTTCCAGCAGGTAACAAAAACGTGTACATTGGGTTTCCGGACGGCGAGGCCCTCGCTGTAGAGAGACCCTCATCGCGGTGGGACGCGAGCATCGATGTGGGGGTTACATCAACTGAGCGTCTCGACAAGCGGGCGCCTGCCGCCCGGAAACCTGAGGACCGAAGACCCTGCGCGGAGTTGTTTGCTCAGGCAGGCTACAGCGCAGCCCGTTTACGCATTCAACTTTTCCTGCGCCTCCTTCGGACCAATCCTGCATCCATTTCGCCGTTTGCTATGCGGCCGCTGTTCGGCCTCCTTACTTGGCCTCGCCCGCCGTGGCGCCGCGGAAAATGCTCGGCAGCCCGCGGGAAACGCCGGTGTCCACCGTGACCGTAGCGCTCATGCCGGTGCGCAGCGCCGCCTTGGCGTCGGCATCGGCCAATTCCAGGCGGACCGGAATGCGCTGTGTGACCTTGACCCAGTTGCCGGTGGCGTTCTGCGCAGGCAGCAGCGAGAACTCGGCCCCGGTGCCGGCGCCGATCGCCTTGACGGTGGCTTCGAAGGTCTTGCCCGGATAGGTATCGACCACGATATCGGCCTTCTGGCCTGGCTTCATGTTGGTGAGCTGGGTTTCCTTGAAATTGGCGTCGACCCAGGTGTCGCCGGTCTCGACCAGCGAAAACAGCGGCGTGCCCGAACCGACATACTGGCCGACCTTGAACGAAGCGGCCTGGCTGATGATGCCGTCGGCAGGCGCCTTGACCTTGGTCTGGACCAGATCGTAGGCCGCCTTGTCGCGTGCGGCGAGCGCCGCCATTACTGTCGGATGCTTGTCGGTTTCGATGTCGGGATTGCCGCCAAGTGCCGCCTTGGCGCTGACGATCCCCTGCTGGGCTACGGCCAGCTGCTGCTTGGCCTTGTCGAGGTCGTTCTTGGCTTCGTCCAGCGACGACTTGGCGTTGATGCCCTTCTGGGCAAGGTCGGCGGCGCGGTCATATTGGGACTGCGCGTACTGGACCTGGCTTTCGTCGGACTTCTCCTGCGCCAGCGCCTGGCTGTAGGCCGCACGCAGCTGCTCGACATTGAGCCGCGCACCGGCAACCGCCGCGTCGGCCTGGGCCAACGCGATCCGGTAGGGCTCGGGATCGATGGCGAACAACACGTCGCCCTGCTTGACAGACTGGTTGTCGAAAATGTCGACCTGAACGATGCGGCCCGCCGTATCGGCGGCTATCGAAACCTTGGCCTGCTGCAGATTGGCGTTCTCGGTCTCCTGATAGCGGCCGCCGGTCACCCAGACATAGCTGCCGCCGGCGATCAACGCAGCGGGCAGCACAAACATCAAAAGGAAGCGGCCGGCACGGCGCTTCGGCGCCACCGGCGCCGGAGCTACCTGCGGAGCGACCGTTACCGGAGCTGCCGCCGGCTTCGCGGGAGCTTCCATCTCCAGCTTGGCCGCATTCTCATCTAGTTTGGCTACCGCGTTCATGCTGCTGCGCCTTCCGTATTCTTCGTTTTTTCCGAGGGCGGCGTCTCACCATCTGCAAGATTCTGCACCATTGTTTCCAGCGCCTTGACCAGGACGCGGCGATCTTCCGGCGAAACGCCGACGAGCGATTCCTCATAGACCTCGCCGGCAAGGCTCTTGACGTGGGCGTAGGCCGCGTTCGCCTTGGCGGTCGGGAAAATCATGCGCACTCGCCTGTCGGTTGCGTCGGGACGGCGCTCGATCCAGCCGCCCTCCTCCATTCGATCGACAAGACGCGAGACGCTGATCGGCTCGATTTCGAGAAGCTCGGCAAGCCGCGCCTGCGCGACACCCGCCTCCTTGGCGACACGTACCAGAAGCCGCCATTGCGCCGAAGAAAGGCCGAAACCACTGGCGCGCGCCTCGAACCGCTTGCGCATCAGGCGCTGCACGTCGTGGATCAAAAAGCCCAATCTGTCGATGCCGTCGGAAACCATGAGCGACATATATAATAAGCGTGCTCATAATTCAAGGAGCCCGATTGTGCCAGAAGCCGGTAAGTGTGCATGGCAATCGGTGCAGGGCGATCGTGGTTAGCAATTTATTACGCCGGGCGTTTGTGACGAGCATGCGGAAGATCGGCGTTCAGATGCTTAGACTATCGATCTCACCCAGGCGGAAAAGGCTTCGATATGCGCTTGTCGGGGGTGATTGGCTACGCCAGCAAGGTAAAAGCCATAGCCTGGCAGAGAGAGATCATGTGCCTTGACCAGCCTGCCAGCCTCGAGTTCGCCACTGACGACCACATCGCTGCAGATAGCGATGCCTTGGCCTGCCGCTACCGCGTCAATCGCGTGCAGCTCTTCGCGGAAACTCAAGTCCCA
Source organism: Mesorhizobium sp. M0045 (assembly GCF_040323385.1). Lineage (NCBI taxonomy): Bacteria > Pseudomonadati > Pseudomonadota > Alphaproteobacteria > Hyphomicrobiales > Phyllobacteriaceae > Mesorhizobium > Mesorhizobium sp. M0045. The sequence goes on along the minus strand of NZ_JAMYUY010000021.1, from coordinate 3,630 downwards.
TGCCCGGTTGGCATTCGGGATGCTGGGATCGATCGAGCGTGCGATTGCCAGCCATCGCTGCCAGGTCGGCGCTTCCGGGTCGCGGTTCGTCCAATTGAAATGGATGAGCGGGTATTGCAGCAGATCGGCGGCGCGCTCGATCTGTCGGTCGCCTCCTGCGAACAGATCCGGGCTGCATACCGGAAAGAATGCGTCCCGAAAAATTTCCTGCGCGGGAACGTCCCGCGGCATCCTGCGCGCATAGCCGTTCTGGCGGCCTACGGCGAGAATTATCCGAGGCTGGCCGCGCTAAAAAACAAGTATGACCCCACCAATCTCTGTCGCTTGAACCAAAACATTAAGCCTGCGACCTGAGCGACCGCCGCAGGCCGATGCTCGAAATTCTGCGGCGCTGCTATAACTCCAAATTCCAGTTCTGGCCGACCAGATCCTTGCCGAAGGAATGGTGGCGCTCCTCGTCGGTCAGCTTGAACCCGGCCGCCTCGTAGATGCGGCGCGCCGAGGTGAGCACGTCGTTGGTCCACAGCGTCAGTGTCCTGTAACCCTTCGTTCGAGCAAAGCCGATGCATTCCTCGACCAGCCGCCTGCCGATGCCGAGACCGCGCGCCGAAGGCTCGACATAGAGCAGGCGCAACTTCGCCACCTCGTCCGACTGGTGCATGACGAAGACCGAGCCGACGACCTCCCCTTCCCGCTCGGCGATCCAGCTGCGTTCCCATTTCGGATCGAAGGATTTGACGAAGGCACCGAGGATTTCGGCGACCAGCGCTTCATAGGTTTCGTCCCAGCCATATTCCTGCGCGTAGAGCAGGCCCTGGCGATGGATGATCCAGCCGATGTCGCCGACTTGCAGAGACCGCAGCATATAGGGAATTTTGGGCTCGGCACTTCCGCCCAGCAGACGCTGCACCGTCTGCATGGCCCTGACCAGCCTGTCCTGTTCGGCAGCCGAAAGCCGTTCGAGCAAAGCCGCGACCTGTTCGTGCGAACCCTGGTTCAGCGGCGCGAAGGCCTGCCGCCCGGCCTTGGTCAGCGCGATCGACGAGCGCCGCGCATCCGCCTCGATCGTGGCCCGCTCGACCAGATCACGCTCCTCGAACTTCTTCAGCAGCCGGCTGAGATAACCGGCATCGAGGCCGAGATCGCGCCCAAGGTCGGTGGCGGTCAGCCCGTCGCGATGCGCCAGCTCATAGAGCACCCGCGCTTCGGTCAGCGAGAAGGTGCTTTTCAGCAGCCCTTCGTCGAGCAGCCCGATCTGGCGGGTGTAGAAGCGGTTGAAGGCCCGCACCGCGTCGATCCGCTCCTTGCCTGGGTGATGATGAATGGTCATGGCATCCTCCTGCCCGGCAAGATCAGCCATTTAGTTGACTTAGTCAAGTATCCGTTTGAAGCAATCGTCCTGAGGATGCTCACCAGGCGTCTTGACTCGCGCGAGCTGCCAGCCTATTTCAGCGCCACGTTAGCACTCCCCCAAGATGAGTGCTAACCACATGTCCGGCGCCGCCGGACGGAGGAACTGTTCTCACCATTCTCATCGAGGAATAAAAAATGGCAAAGTCGAAGTTCCGCCCGCTTCATGACCGCGTGGTCGTTCGTCGGGTCGAATCCGAATCCAAGACCGCGGGCGGGATCATCATCCCCGATACGGCTAAGGAAAAGCCGCAGGAAGGCGAGATCATCGCCGTCGGTTCCGGCGCCCGCGACGAAGCCGGCAAGCTCGTCCCGCTGGACGTCAAGGCCGGCGACCGCATCCTGTTCGGCAAGTGGTCGGGCACCGAAGTCAAGCTCAATGGCGAAGACCTTCTGATCATGAAGGAATCCGACATTATGGGCATCATCGGCTGAATATCGGCCTCACCCTCATTTAAATCTTCGGGCTTAATCCAAGCCCCTGCCAGGAGCTAAAAATGGCTGCCAAAGACGTAAAATTCTCCCGCGACGCTCGTGAGCGCATGCTGCGCGGCGTCAACATCCTCGCCGACGCGGTGAAGGTCACGCTCGGCCCCAAGGGCCGCAACGTCGTCATCGACAAGTCGTTCGGCGCACCGCGCATCACCAAGGACGGCGTTACCGTCGCTAAGGAAATCGAGCTTGAAGACAAGTTCGAGAACATGGGCGCGCAGATGGTCCGCGAAGTTGCTTCGAAGACCAACGACATCGCCGGCGACGGCACCACGACCGCGACCGTTCTGGCGCAGTCGATCGTCCAGGAAGGCCACAAGGCGGTTGCCGCCGGCATGAACCCGATGGACCTCAAGCGCGGCATCGACCTCGCCGTCGCCGACGTCGTCGCGACGCTGATCAAGAACGCCAAGAAGATCAAGACCTCGGAAGAGGTTGCCCAGGTCGGCACCATCGCCGGCAATGGCGATGCTTCGGTCGGCTCGATGATCGCTGAAGCGATGCAGAAGGTCGGCAATGAGGGCGTCATCACCGTCGAGGAAGCCAAGACCGCCGAGACCGAGCTCGAAGTCGTCGAAGGCATGCAGTTCGACCGCGGCTATCTCTCGCCCTACTTCGTCACCAACGCCGAAAAGATGGTTGCGGATCTGGAAGACGCCTACATCCTCCTCCACGAGAAGAAGCTCTCCAACCTGCAGGCCATGCTGCCGATCCTCGAGGCTGTCGTGCAGACCTCGAAGCCGCTGGTCATCATCTCCGAAGACGTCGAAGGTGAGGCCTTGGCGACGCTGGTCGTCAACAAGTTGCGTGGCGGCCTGAAGATCGCTGCCGTCAAGGCGCCGGGCTTCGGTGATCGCCGTAAGGCCATGCTGGAAGACATCGCCATTCTCACCGGTGGCCAGGTCATCTCCGAAGACCTCGGCATCAAGCTCGAGAATGTCGGCCTCAACATGCTCGGCCGCGCCAAGAAGGTGTCGATCTCCAAGGAGAACACCACCATCGTCGACGGCGCCGGCAAGAAGGCCGAGATCCAGGGCCGCGTCGCCCAGATCAAGCAGCAGATCGAGGAGACCACCTCGGACTACGACAAGGAGAAGCTGCAGGAACGTCTCGCCAAGCTGGCGGGCGGCGTTGCCGTGATCCGCGTCGGCGGTGCGACCGAAGTGGAAGTCAAGGAAAAGAAGGACCGCGTCGATGACGCCCTCAACGCGACCCGCGCGGCCGTCGAAGAAGGCATCGTTCCCGGCGGCGGCGTCGCACTGCTGCGTGCCTCGCTGACCATCAAGGCAACCGGTGCCAACTCCGACCAGACCGCGGGCATCGCCATCGTGCGTCGCGCGCTGCAGGCTCCGGCCCGCCAGATCGCGTCCAACGCCGGTGCGGAAGCATCGATCGTTGCCGGCAAGATCCTCGAGAACAAGGGCGCGACCTTCGGCTACAACGCCCAGACCGGCGAATATGGCGACATGATCGCCATGGGTATCGTCGATCCGGTCAAGGTTGTGCGCACGGCTCTGCAGGACGCGGCCTCGGTCGCCGGCCTCCTGGTCACCACCGAAGCCATGATCGCGGAGGCTCCGAAGAAGGAGTCGGCTGGCGGCGGCATGCCTGGCGGCATGGGCGGCGGCAGCATGGGCGGCATGGGCGGCATGGACTTCTAAGAAGTCTATAAAGCACGCCCATGAACTCACGTTGCTCAAGCCCGCAAGCGGGCTTGAGTGGCGGCAT